>NZ_JBEXPT010000049.1:0-42427 GCF_040612195.1 Streptomyces sp. NPDC006450
CTCGGGCTCCGCGCCCGGCGCGCCCGGCTCGGCCGGCTCGGCCGGCTCGGCCGGCGCCTCGTCCGGCTCGTCCCCGGAGGGCGAGGGCTCCGCCGTGGCCACCCACGCGGCCACCGCGTCGCGCAGCGGATCGCGATCCGCGGACCCGTCCTCCGACTCCCTCGGGCGCAACAGCGATGCCCTCGGGTCACGCCCCTCGGACGACTCCGCCGTCCCCGACGTTCCTTCATCAACCGACTTGTCGGGGGACTCGCCCGCCACCAGTTCCTCCTCGTTCGCCTTCACGTCCGGCTGTCCGAATGTCTAACAGTGTCCCGTCTAGGGGGCATCGCCCCCGTGCTAGACGAGAACGACATAGCTGACGGTTCCCCCACAAAGCGGTCAGGCGCTCTCGACAGATGAATGTGAGAGGCGTCACCCTGTCACTCATCCACGCGGGGAGGCATGGATGGGCAAGAGCCGCAGAACGATTCCGGAGGAGCTTTTGCTGCTCGCCTTGGACCCGGCCACGGGTACCACGGCGCAGCCGCAGTCGCTCGACCTCGGCCTGGCCGGGGCACAGCTAGTGGAGCTGGCTCTGGCAGGACGGATAGCCCCTGATGGGGATCGTATCGCCGTGGTGATGCCACGGCCGACAGGAGATCCGACTCTGGACTCCGCACTGGAACTGCTGCGCAGGCGCGGCAGCCCGGTTCGGGCTGTCCACTGGATCGGCGGACCCCGACTGGGGCTCCGTCAGATTTATCTCGCTCACCTGGAGCGCTGCGGCATGGTCCATGCCGTCGCGGGCCAGATGTGCGGGGTGCTGCCGACGACTCGCTACCAAGCGACCGATACGGCGATCAGCCGGGAGATCCGTGGCCGGCTGGACAGTGCGATCCGCACCGGCGTACCGCCGGACCCGCGGACCGCGGCGCTTGCCGCACTGGCCCACGCGGTCGGACTCGGCAAGCACCTGTACCCCGGCAACGAGGGGCGGTCGTCCAGGTCCCGGCTCCGGGACCTGATCCGGCACGACCCGATGGGCGGACTGGTGGCGCACGCCGTCATGGACGTCCAGAACGGCGTGGCCGCACAGCCGCGCCGCGACCGGGCACCGGCCCAGCCCGCCCGGGCAACGGCGGCAGCCGTTCCGCTGCAGCCGCGCCGGACCGGTGCGATGGCCCGCGCGGCCGCGCACTGATCCACCGGCGGGGCACGCAGCACGGGCAGGACAGGGCAGGACAGCAGGGCAGCAGGACGGGCACCACCGCAGCACAGGCACCGCCGGCACCAAATGCACCGCAGGCACCACCCGCACGACCGCAGCACACGTAACGCCAGCACCGTGGCCGACGTCCCCAGGACCCGGCCCGGAAGCCGCCAGCGCGCGGGGTGGCGAGGCCGGTACGCCGGCCCCGCCACCCCGCGCGTTCGCTTTTCCGGGCCGTTCCCCAGCGAGGTCACACGCTTCGGTGGCAGTCTGCTCCCCATCAGACACGCAGAGAGACAGCACGAGAAGAAGGCGGAGGTGCCGTTCACGTGGCGTCCAATGTCAATCCCACCGTCCGACGCCGCCGACTGGGCATGGAGTTGCGCAAGCTGCGCGAGGACAAAGGCATGACGGCCGAGCAGGTCGCGGAACGCCTGCTCGTCTCCCAGTCGAAGATCAGCCGGCTGGAGAACGGCCGCCGTTCCATCAGTCAGCGCGACGTCCGCGATCTGTGCGACGTCTACGAGGTCGAGGACCGGCGGCTCGTCGACTCCCTCATGCAGATGGCCAAGGATTCCCGACAGCAGGGCTGGTGGCACGCCTTCGGCGACATCCCGTACAGCGTCTACATCGGCCTGGAGACGGACGCCGCCAGCCTGCGCACCTACGAACCCCTGGTGATCCCGGGCCTGCTCCAGACCCCGGAATACGCCCAGTCGCTCGTCCGCGGTGCGTGGCCGGAGACCGCCCCCGTCGACGTGGAGAAGCGCGTCCAGGTCCGGATGCACCGCCAGAAGCGGCTGCACGAGACCGAGAACAGCAATCCCGAGATCGGACCGCTGCGCCTGTGGGCGGTCATCGACGAGGCCGCTCTGCGGCGGCACGTGGGCGATGCCCAGCTCATGATCCGCCAGCTCGAGTTCCTGATAGAGCAGTCGGAGAAGCCGCACGTCACGGTCCAGGTGATGCCCTTCTCGGTGGGAGCCCACCCGGGCGTCAACGGGCAGTACGCCATTCTGGAATTCCCGGACGCCTCGGACTCGACGGTGGTCTACATCGAAGGCGTGACGAGCGACCTGTACCTGGAAAAGGCCAACGACGTCCAGAAATACAGCGTGATGTACGAACATCTGCGCGCACAGGCCCACAACGTGGACCAGACGCGGCAGTTCATCGCGCAGATCATCGAGGACTTCGCGGGCAAGGGGGAATGAGGCCCGGCGGAAAAAGGCCGGTACGGTACACCGTCACTCCCCGGCCACAGAAGACCTGACTGGAATATGCCACTCGGTCGGGTGAACGGCTCCTTCGCACACCGGGAGCTGCGGGTAGCGTCCATCACGTCAGCCGGAGCAATGGCCGACATGACACCGGAACCACTCGCTGAACCGGAGAGAAACATGGCTATTCGTCAAGGTGCAACGGAAAACTGGACCAAGTCCTCGTACTCCGCCAACGGCGCCTGCGTCGAGGTCAAGTCCCCCGTCATGGAGGCCATCGCGGTCCGCGACTCGAAGGTGCAGGACGGCCCGTCCCTCACCTTCGCGCCCGGCTCCTGGACCTCGTTCGTCGCCGAGGTGACCGAGGGCCGGCTGGGGCGCATCGTCTGAAGGTCGAGACGATCCTCCCCTCCCGCCGTCACACGATCAGCGCCACCAGAGCAACCAGCACCAACCGCAAGACCTGCACCACTGACTGGAGCCCTCTCGACCGGCCCGCCGTCGCCTGCCGAGGGGGCTCGGCCATGTCCGGACCCCGGGCTACCTCAGCTGGTCGACGTAGCGGTCCGTCCCCGGCACCGTCGGGATGAAGGGCGCCACCAGCTCCACCCGTCCCAGCCCGGACTCCGCGACCTCCGCGTCCAGCCCCTGGAACCGGTCCCAGCAGCTGCGCGGGTCGGCTTCCAGGAACCACAGCAGGGTCAGCCGGGTGTCGACCCCCTCGACCTGCTTGACGTACGTCATCCGGTCCCCGGGCAGCGGCGTCGGCCGGAAGACCGTGACCATCGCGGCCGGCGACCCGGCCAGCTGCTTCGGCAGGGCGCGCGAGCGCAGCCATTCCAGGAGCTCGGCCCGCTGCTCCGGGCCCTGCGCGTCGACGACCTGGACCACGAGCCCGCCGTACGGGTGGTCGAGGGCGTGGAAGTCGCGGGGGCCGGCGGCGCCGTCCCGGTAGACGGTGGCCTCGTGGTCCTGGAACGCGGTGAAGACGTGGGTGCGGTCCTGGTAGACCCGGCCGTCGCGGCCCAGGCGCTTGTTGATGCCGACGGTCCACTTCATGTGCTCGTCGTAGCGGCCCTCGGTGACCCAGTACGTGGAGATGTAGCACCCGGCGGTCACGGGCTGGGCCACGGCCGACTTCTCCGGGTAGCGCAGTTCCTGGAGCTCGCGGGTGGCGACCCAGCGGCGGCCGGCGAACATCCAGGGCATGGCCATGGCGCCGGCGTAGTAGTGGTCGTCCTCGTACCAGCGGTTGTACGCGAACTCGTGGCCCGGGTGCGGTTCGACCATGGTGATCAGCGCGTGGCCGGGGTGGACTCCGTAGGGGCCGACCGAGGCGAGCTCGGCGTAGTCGTCGGCCCGGGTGTTCCGCTCGTCTGCTGTCATGGGAGACGGTCTAGCTGATGCGACGTCAGATGTGGAGCCCCTGGCGGCCGTTCAGCATCCGATACATAGGTGTCATCTACACCTTCCCGGGGCTACGATGCGCGCACCCGCCTCCCGAAGGAGCTCCCGTGCCCGCTTCAGCGCCCGCCTCCACGCCCGCAGCCGCAGTCGCATCCGGCGCCGTCCTCACCCCGGCCCCTCCGCCGGCCTTCGCCGCCCGGATCCGTACGACCTCCCCCTCCGCCGTGCGCGAGATCCTCGCCGTCACCGCCCGGCCCGGCATGATCTCCTTCGCCGGCGGCCTGCCCGCGCCCGAGCTCTTCGACGCCGAGGGCCTGCGGGCCGCGTACGACTCCGCCTTCGCCCGCTCCGCCCGCCGCGCCCTCCAGTACTCGACCACCGAGGGCGTCCCCGAGCTCCGCGCGGCGGTGGCGGCCCGGATCGACCGGCGGGGACTGGCGACCACCGGCGACGACCTGCTGATCACCACCGGATCGCAGCAGGGGCTCGCCCTGATGGCGACCGCGCTGATCGAGCCGGGCGACACCGTGCTCGTCGAGAACCCCACCTACCTGGCGGCCCTCCAGGGATTCCAGCTCGCCGGCGCCCGGGTGATCCCCGTGCCGTGCGACGACGACGGCATCCTCCCGGACGCACTGGCGGAGCTCGTCGCCCGCGAGCGCCCCAAGCTGCTCTACACGATCCCCACCTTCCAGAACCCGACCGGCCGCACCCTCCCCGCCTGCCGCCGCGCGGAGATCGCGTCGGTCGCCGCCCGGCTCGGACTGTGGCTCCTGGAGGACGATCCGTACGGGGACCTCCGCTACGAGGGACGCGAACTGCCCTGGCTCGCCGCGCACCCGGGGGCCGAGGACCGCACCGTGCTCCTCGGCAGCTTCTCGAAGGTGATGGCACCGGGGCTGCGGCTCGGCTGGCTGCGCGCCCCGGCCGCCCTGCTGCGCGGGGCGGTGCTCGCGAAGCAGGCGGCGGACCTGCACACCTCGACGGTGGACCAGCTGGCGGCGGCGGAGTACCTGCGGACGGCGGACCTGGACGCGCACGTGGACCGCGTCCGCGAGGCGTACCGGATCCGGCGCGACGCCCTGCTGGCGGGCCTGGCCGCCGCGCTGCCGACGGGCTCCACCTGGAACCGTCCGGAGGGCGGCATGTTCGTCTGGGCCCGCCTGCCGGAGGGCCACGACGCGACGGCCCTGTTCCGCGCGGCCACCTCCCGGGGGGTCGCCTTCGTCCCCGGGGCCCCGTTCTTCGCCGAGTCCCCGGACCCCCGCACGCTCCGCCTGTCGTTCACGACGCATACGCCGGAGGAGATCGGGGAGGGCCTGCGCCGCCTGGCCGCGTAGCGCGGACCGGCCCTGCCGAAGCAGCCCCCCACCCACCCTTCACCCGTCCCCCGGGGCTCCGCCCCGGACCCCGCTCCTCGAACGCCGGAGGGCCGATCGATCCCCCGGGGGGAGGGTGCGGGCCGCCTCAGCCGAATCCAACCCCGCCGGCGCTGGAGGAGCGGGGTCCGGGGGCCGGTCCCCGGCAGCGGCGGCGCACCGGGCTCTTCCCTCCCCGCGCCCTGCGCCGTAGCCTGACGCCCCGTCAGATATAGGCCAGCGCCCCAGGAGGCCCGCACCATGTCGCCGCTACTGCTGCAGGGCAAGACCGTCATCGTCTCCGGCGTAGGCGCCGGGCTCGGGCACCAGGTGGCCGCCACCGTGGTCCGTGACGGCGGCAACGCCGTGCTCGGGGCGCGGACCGAGGCCAACCTCGCCAAGTCCGCCGCCGAGATCGACCCCGACGGCACGCACACCGCGTACCTGCCCACCGACATCTCCGACGAGCGCCAGTGCGAGGCCCTCGCCGCCCTCGCCGAGGAGCGGTTCGGCGGGGTCGACGCCGTCGTCCACGTCGCCGCCTGGGACTCGTACTTCGGGGGCCTCCAGGACGCCGACTTCGGCACCTGGCAGCAGATCCTCGACGTGAACCTGCTGGGTACCCTGCGCATGACCCGCGCCTGTCTGCCCGCGCTGAAGCGCGCCGGCGGCTCCGTCGTCATCATCGGCACCCAGTCCGCCGTAGCCGCCCCCAACGAGGTCCAGCAGGCCGCCTACGCCGCCTCCAAGGGCGCGCTGACCTCCGCCATGTACTCCATGGCCCGCGAGCTCGGCCCCCACCGCATCCGCGTGAACACCGTGCTCCCCGGCTGGATGTGGGGTCCCCCGGTGCAGGCCTTCGTCACCTTCACCGCGCACACCGAAGGCGTGCCGGAGGCCGAGGTGCACGCGCGGCTCACCGACCGCATGGCGCTGCCGGACCTGGCCACCGACGGGGACGTCGCCGACGCCGCCGCCTTCCTCGCGTCCGACCGGGCACGGGCGATAACCGGCCAGTCCCTGCTGGTCAACGCCGGGGAACTGATGCGATGAGCCCCTCCGTGCCCGCGCGAGCGGATCGTATGCTCGGGCCATGACCACTCCGAGTGACGCTCCGACCGAGAACTCGATGCGCCGCGCGCTCCGCCGCGCCCGCGACGGCGTCGCGCTCGACGCGACCGAGGCGGCCGTACTCCTGCAGGCGCGCGGCGAGGCCCTGAAGGACCTCGCCGCCTCGGCCGCCCGGGTGAGGGACTCCGGCCTCCAGGCCGCCGGCCGGCCCGGCGTCATCACGTACTCGCGCAAGGTCTTCATCCCCCTCACCCGCCTGTGCCGGGACAAGTGCCACTACTGCACCTTCGTCACCGTCCCCGGCAAGCTCCGCCGCGAGGGCCACGGCATGTACCTCTCCCCCGACGAGGTCCTCGACATAGCCCGCCAGGGCGCGGCCATGGGCTGCAAGGAAGCCCTGTTCACGCTCGGCGACCGGCCCGAGGACCGCTGGCCGGAGGCCCGCGAGTGGCTCGACGCGCACGGCTACGACGACACCCTCGCCTACGTGCGCGCCATGGCCATCCGCGTCCTGGAGGAGACCGGCCTCCTCCCGCACCTCAACCCCGGCGTGCTGTCCTGGTCGGACCTCCAGCGCCTCAAGCCGGTGGCCCCCTCGATGGGCATGATGCTGGAGACCACCGCGACCCGGCTGTGGTCCGAGCCCGGCGGCCCCCACCACGGCTCCCCCGACAAGGACCCGGCCGTGCGGCTGCGCGTCCTGGAGGACGCGGGCCGCTCCAACGTCCCCTTCACCACCGGGGTGCTGATCGGCATCGGCGAGTCCTACGAGGAGCGCGCGGACGCCTTCTTCGAGCTGCGCCGCATCCAGCGCAGCTACCACGGCATCCAGGAAGTCATCGTCCAGAACTTCCGGGCCAAGCCCGACACGGCCATGCGCGGCATGCCCGACGCGGAGCTGGAGGAGCTCGCGGCGGCCATCGCCGTGGCCCGCCACATCCTGGGCCCGAGCGCCCGCATCCAGGCCCCGCCGAACCTGGTGGACTCCGAGTACGCACTGCTCATCGGCGCCGGCATCGACGACTGGGGCGGGGTCTCCCCGCTCACCCCCGACCACGTGAACCCCGAGCGCCCCTGGCCGCACATCGAGGAGCTGGCCGAGCGCACCGCCGCCGCCGGCTTCGAGCTCCGCGAACGCCTCACCATCTACCCGGAGTTCCTGCAGCGCGGCGAACCCTGGCTGGACCCGCGCCTGCTGCCGCACGTACGCGCGCTGGCCGACGCGGACAGCGGGCTCGCGGACGCGTCCGCGAAGGTCGTGGGCCGGCCGTGGCAGGAGCCGGACGAGGGCTTCACCGCCTACGGCCGCACCGACCTGCACACCACCATCGACACGCAGGGCCGTACCGGCGACCGCCGCGACGACTTCGACGAGGTCTACGGCGACTGGGAGGCCCTGCGCGAGGCCGCGGCCCCCGGCATGGTGCCGGAGCGCATCGACACCGACGTACGGGGCGCGCTCGCGCAGGCCGCCGACGACCCGACGCAGCTCACCGACGGGCAGGCGCTCGCCCTGCTGCACGCGGACGGGCCCGCGCTGGACGCCCTCTGCCGGATCGCCGACGACCTGCGCAAGTCGGTGGTGGGCGAGGACGTCACGTACATCGTGACCCGCAACATCAACTTCACCAACGTCTGTTACACCGGCTGCCGCTTCTGCGCCTTCGCGCAGCGCCGCACGGACGCGGACGCGTACACCCTCTCGCTCGACCAGGTCGCCGACCGGGCCGCGCAGGCCTGGGACGTGGGCGCGGTCGAGGTGTGCATGCAGGGCGGCATCCACCCGGACCTGCCCGGGACGGCCTACTTCGACATCGCGCGGGCGGTGAAGGAGCGCGTGCCCGGCATGCACGTGCACGCCTTCTCCCCGATGGAGGTCGTCAACGGCGCGACGCGCACGGGGATGTCGGTACGGGACTGGCTGACGGCGGCCAGGGAGGCCGGGCTCGACTCCATCCCCGGGACCGCGGCGGAGATCCTGGACGACGAGGTCCGCTGGGTCCTCACCAAGGGCAAGCTGCCGACGGCGGACTGGATCGACGTGGTCTCCACAGCGCACGAGCTCGGCATCCGCTCCTCGTCCACCATGATGTACGGCCACGTGGACCAGCCCCGGCACTGGCTGGGCCACTTCCGCACCCTGGCCCGCATCCAGCAGGACGCGCACGCGAAGGGGGTGGAGGGCTTCACGGAGTTCGTGACGCTGCCCTTCATCCACACCAACGCCCCCGTCTACCTGGCGGGCATCTCCCGGCCCGGCCCGACGGTGCGCGACAACCGCGCGGTCACGGCCATGGCCCGCATCCTGCTCCACCCGCACATCACCAACATCCAGACCAGCTGGGTGAAGCTGGGCTCGGAGGGGGCGGCCGAGATGCTCCGCTCGGGCGCCAACGACCTGGGCGGGACGCTGATGGAGGAGACCATCTCCCGGATGGCCGGCTCCAGTTACGGCTCGTACAAGTCCGTCCAGGACCTGATCGCCGTCGCCGAGGCTGCCGGCCGGCCCGCGAAGGCCCGTACGACCCTCTACGGGGAGGTCCCGGAGGAACGCCAGGCCGCGGCCCGCGCCTCGGACGGGCACCTGCCGGAGCTGCTGCCGGTCCTGGACTGAGCCGGCGCGCACATCCGCGCGTGTTTCCGTACAACCCTCGGGCGGTGTCAGCGGTCTCCCCGGTGATCGACGAATGTCAGCACCGGGGAGACGGACACATGGACCGCGGCCGTACCTGCCTAGCCGACGAGGAGGTCCTTCTTCAGCTGCTTCAGCTCGCGGCCGTCGATGCCGAGGCCGTCCTCGAGGTAGGTGTCGAAGCTGCCGAACTTCGCCCGGACCTCCTCGTACCCGGCGTTGAGGTACTCGGGGCGCACGTCGAGCAGCGGCTTGTAGACGGCGGCCTGGGCGGCCGGCAGGTGCGAGAGGATCGCGTCGTTGGCGGCCTTGCGGTAATCGTTGCTGGCCAGGTAGTCGGCCATCACGGTCTCGCTCGGCACGCCGAGGGCGGTCAGCAGGGAGGCGTTCGCCCAGCCCGTACGGTCCTTGCCCGCGGTGCAGTGGAACAGGACGGAGCGGTCGCGGTCGCGCTCCATGCCCTCGAAGACCTGGGTGTAGGCCTTCTTGCCGCCCTCGCCGCTGACCATCGCCTTTTCGGCGTCGACCATGGCCTTGACGGCCTCGTCGGGGGTCCTGGGCATGGCCTCGAAGGAACCGGAGCCCGCGAAGACGTCGGCGACGACGTAGTGCGCACCGGCCGGGACCCTGTCGGCGTCCTTGGTGCGCTCGCTCTCCATGCGGAGGTCGAAGACCGTCTTGACGCGGAGGCGCTGGAGCTTGGCGAGGTCGTTGTCGGTGAGCTTGTCGAGGGCGTCGGAGCGGTAGATCTCGCCCATCGTGACCCACTGGCCGTTCGTGGTGCGGTAGCCGCCCGCGTCACGGAAGTTGGAGGTGCCTTCGAGCTTGATCAGCCGGTCGGCGAGGCGCAGGCCCTGGCCGCGCTCGGGCTCGAAGTCGAACCACTGCCGGTCGGCGGCGGGCAGCCCGCCGACCCGGGCCTCGCCCTGGGCGCCGCCCTTGGCGACGACCTTGCCGTTCGCCCGGATCTCCACCCGCTCGGTGCCCTTGGCGTTCCACTTCAGGGTGTACGCCCCGTCGGCCCCGGCGGTGACGGTGGCCTCGGTGAACGGGATGGCGGAGTGGCCGTGGTGGCGGCCGCCCCAGGGGAGGTCCCATCCGGAGGCGGAGGCGGAGGCGGCGGGGGCCGCGACGACGGCGACGGTGAACGTGGAGGCGACGACGGTCGCGGCGAGGAGTGCCTTCTTCATGCTCCGAGGCTCCCGGCCCGCGGCCAACGCCGCGTGAACACGGAATGGCCGGTCGCGGCCACCGGGAAGACAACTGTCAAAACGTGCCGCTGAGGCACCAATAGGCCCATCAGACGGGGGTAATCAACCTGCGCACCAACAGAAGACTCGTGACCGCGGCACTCGTGCCGACGCTGGCCCTGGGGGGCATCGCCCTCGGAACCACCGCCACGACCGTCCTCGCGACGGCCGGACCCGCCGCGGCGGCACCGACGGCCGATGCGGCCCCGACGGCCGAGTTGGCCGCGGCGGCCGACGTGGCCCCGGCGCCGGGCTGGAGCACGCCCACGCCGATGCCGGGCGCGTCCGACGGCATGCGGATCAAGGACCTCGTGACAGCGCCGGACGGGAGGGCGGTGGCCGTCTGGTACAACCAGGTCCCCACCCGTACGGACGCCGCACTCATGACGGCGATCCGGCCCGCCAACAGCACCGTCTGGGGCGAGCCGATCCAGATGGACCAGCCCCCCGCGGCCACGCTCGACAGCGTCAAGCTGGGCGTGGCGTCGGACGGATCGGTGACCCTGGCGTGGATCGGACGTACGGATTCCACCGAGATCCACACGCACAGGCTCGTACCGGGCGCGCAGGAGTGGACCGACCACTCCGGCTTCCTCCTCGGCCACAACACCACGGCCAGGGACATCGCCTTCGCCTACCACCCGGCCACGCAGAAGCGGGTGGTCGTGTGGCGCACGGCGGGATCGGACAACACCCTCTACGCCTCCGAGGTGTCGCCCGGCACCTACTGGTCCTCGCGCCTCGCCCTCACCTCCACCACGGCCGCGCCCCAGGTGGCAGTGGCTCCGGACGGGACCTTCACCGTCGCCGCCCAGAACGCCTCCGGTGTCGTCACCCTGACCAAGGCCGCCGGTGCCACCCAGTGGAGCGGCCCCGTGAGCGTGTCCGGCACGGGGAAGGTGAGCACGCCGCCCCTGCTGTCCGTCGGCCCCGACGGCACGGCGGCCGTGTCCTGGAGCTACCACACGCCGGGTGCCCCGGAGACGCTGGATGAGGGGAACAACTACGTCCTCACCTCCGTGCGCCCGGCAGGCTCCGGCACCTGGGGCGCCCCGGAGCAGCTCACGGGGTGGGGCGCCTCGGCCGTCCTGCAAGCGTCCCTGATCGGGCCGAAGGGGGAGATCACCCTCCTCTGGACGAACCATTCCTCCGAGGGGTCCTGGCTGCGCACCGCCACCCGGGCGCCCTCCGGGGGCTGGAGCGAGATCAAGCAGCTCGGCCTGGACGTCCGCCACACCGAGGTGGACGCGTCCATAGGCGCCGACGGAACGGTCCAGGTCGGCTGGGCGGGCCAGAGCCGCGGGGTGGCCCACTTCGTCACCTCCACCCGACGCGACGGCGTCTGGACCGGTCCCACGCGGCTCAGCACCGTCCCGACAGCGGTGAAGGGCGCCGTCGCCGTGGCGCCGGACGGCAAGCTGACGGCGGTCTGGCCGCAGGGCAGGCAGCTGTGGGCGTCCGGCACCGGGATCACCGCCGTGGCACCCGAGTTCCGTGACTACGCGGGCTGGAGCGGCACCCCCGACCTGTACGCGCAGAACGCCAAGGGCGACCTGTGGGTCTACCGCGGTGCGAAGCAGTCGCTGCCCACCCGGTCCGTCAGCGGCAGGTGGCCGACCTCCTCGTTCATCGTCCCCTTCGGCGACCTGAACCGGGACGGCTGCAACGACACCCTGGTGCGTACGGCGGCGGGCGAACTGTTCCGCTACACACCGGCCTGCGGTGTGGCCGTCACCCCGCAGTCACCCGCCACCAAGATCGGCAGCAGCGGCTGGGGGCAGTTCGACACGCTGACGTACTCCGGCGACTTCAACCGGGACGGCCTCCCGGACCTGGTCGCCCGTCAGGCCTCGACCGGGGACCTGTACCTGTACCAGGGCACGACCGCGGGCACCCTGGCCAAGGCCGGCAAGATCGCCACCGGCCGGAAGTCGATGCTCATCGTCGGCGCGGGCGACCTCAACGGCGACGGCAACGCCGACCTCCTCACCCGTACGACCACCGGCTCCCTGTACCGCTACTACGGCACGGGCCAGGGCACCATCGGCTCGCCCGTGAAGATCGCCTCCGGCTGGGCCGGCATGGTGAACGTCGTCGGCATCGGCGACCTGACCGGGGACGGCAAGAACGACCTGGTCGCCCGCAACGCCGCCGGCGAGCTCTTCCGGTACGCGGGGACGGGCAAGGGCACCTTCGGCGCCGGCGTGCGGATCACCCACGAGAACTGGCAGTCCTACGCGAACATCAGGTAGGACGACGGGCGCGGGGAACGGCGGAATCCAGCCGTTCCCCGGCGCCTTACCGCCCCCGCGACCGACTCTTTCCGGACCTGATCGGTACTGTCCACTACAGTGCCCGCCAGGGCACGCGCGGGCAGTCCGGGGGGATCGACATGGACACGGCGACGGAAACGGCCGGGGATCAGCAGCACGGGCCCGGGGCCGCCCAGCCCCTCCCCGCAGCACCGGCGCTCCCTCCCGCCCCGGCCGCACCGGCACCCGCCGCACCCGCCGCCGGTGCCACCCTCGGCGGCCGCGCCGCGGTCACGACCGGCCTCTGGGGCCGCACCGAGCAGCAGGACTTCCGCAGCCGCGTCCGGGGCACCCTCCTCGGCTCCGCCATCGGCGACGCCCTCGGCGCCCCCGTCGCCACCCTCTCCCTCCCCGAGCTCGTGGCGGCCCACGGCCCGGCGGGCCTGACCGAGCCGGCCCCCCGCGCCGAGGTCACCGCCGCCACCCAGCTCGGCCTGTTCACCGTGGACGGCCTGATACGGGCCCACGTGCGCCGGGACACCGGCGCCTGGCACCCGCCGACCGACGTGCACCGCGCGTACCTCCGCTGGGCGCTCACCCAGCACGACTGGGGCCCCGACGAGCGCCGCGAGGACAACGGCTGGCTCGCCCAGGAGGAGTGGCTCTACGCCCGGCGCTCCCCCGACCGCTCCTGCCTGACCGGCTTCGCCGACGGAGTCCTCGGCACGCTCGCCCAGCCGAAGAACCCGAGCGCCCTGGACCCGGCCGCCGCCACCCGTTCCGCCCCCTTCGGGCTGCTGGTCGGCTGGGAGCCGGCCCTGGTCCTGCAACTCGCCGTCGAATGCGCCGCGCAGAGCCACGGGCACCCCACCGCGTACCTGTCGGCCGGCGCCCACGCCGTCATCGTCCACGGCCTGACCCGCGGCGAATCCCTCGACTCCGCCGTCCAGCGCGCACTGGGCCTGCTGGGCGTCCGCCCCGGCCACCAGCCCGTCACGGACGCCCTGCAGCGCGCGCTCGGCGCCGTCACCACGGGTGTCCCGTCGCCGCAGGCGATCGAGGGCCTGTCCTCCGGCTACGGCCGCTCCGCCGAGGAGGTCCTCGCCATCGCCGTCTACTGCGCCCTCGTCGCCGAGAACGTGGCGCACGGCCTGCGCCTCGCCGTGAACCACGGCGGCGACTCCGCTGCCACCGGCGCCCTCTGCGGCTCCCTGCTCGGCGCCCAGCACGGCGAAACGGCCCTCCCGGCGGCCTGGGTCGCCGGCCTCGAAGGCCGCGCCACGGTCCTGGAACTCGCCGACGACTTCGCCCTGGAGATGACCCAGGGCCCCGCCCTCCACGGCCCGACGGCAGCCTCCACCACCTGGCTGACCCGGTACCCGCGGGGCTGACACCGGGGGTCCGGTCCCGGCCGTGGACACGCCCACGGCCGTGGACACGCCCACGGCCATGGCCGACGCACGCCCCTGCCGTCCGCACGCGCGAACCCGTACTTTGGCCCTCCCCAGACCACGGAGGTGTCAGCGCACATGCGGATCGCCACGACCGTCTTCCTCACCGACCGCACCATCGCTCCCGTACCCCTGGCCCGCGCCCTGGAGGAACGCGGCTTCTCCGGCCTCTACCTCCCCGAGCACACCCACATCCCGGTCAGCCGCGTCACCCCGGCCCCGATGGGCGGCGAACTCCCCGACCGCTACGGGCGCACCCTGGACCCCTTCGTCGCCCTCGGCCAGGCCGCCGCCGTCACCGAGCGGCTCCACCTGGGCACCGGCATCACCCTCGTCGCCCAGCACGACCCCATCGACCTCGCGAAGCAGGTCGCGACGCTGGACCACCTGTCCGGCGGCCGGGTCACCCTCGGCATCGGCTACGGCTGGAACGTCGAGGAGGCCGCCGACCACGGAGTCGAGTGGCGCACCCGCCGCGAACTGGTCCGCGACCGCATGGCCCTGATGCGGACCCTGTGGTCCCCGCACCCCGCGGCGTACGTCGGCCAGTTCTCCTCCGTCCAGGCCAGCTCCGCGCACCCGAAGCCGGTCCAGCCCCCGCGCGAACTCGCCCCGGGCGTGCCCCTGTACGGCCCGCGCACCCTGATCGGCGGCCAGGCCGGCCCGAAGCTCTTCGCGGCCATCGCCGACCACAGCGACGGCTGGCTGCCGATCGGCGGCGGCGGCCTGACGGAGTCGCTCCCGGCGCTGCGCCAGGTCTGGGAGGCCGCGGGCCGCGACCCCAAGTCCCTCCAGGTGGTCCCGTACGCCGTCCAGCCGACCCCCGGCAAGATGTCCCACTACGCCGACCTGGGCATCGAGGAGGTCGTCCTCCAGCTCCCCTCGGAGGGCGAGGCGGAGATCCTCCGGATCCTGGACGGGTTCGGGCAGTACGTGTGAGAGCAGAGCCGGAGCCCGAGCCCAACTCATGTACATCAGGAAGCCGTCGTGATCGACATCGAGGAGTACCAGCGGCTTCGTCGACTCGCGGACGAAGCCGAGGACGCATGGCTGAACAAACTGGCCGACGAGGCCGAGAGCGAAGGGACCGCAGGGTCCGTATCGCTTGAGGAGATGGCCGCCATCCTCCGGCACGATCAGGCCTGACGGATGGGATACGTCACCCGCTTCACCCCTCACGGCCAGCGCGACCTGCTCAAGGTCCCCCGCCCCGACGCCCTGCGAATCCTGCACCGACTGGCAGAGTTCCAAGGAGCCCTTACGGCGGGGGACACCTCGGCCTTCGACATCAAGGTCCTCCAGGGGCACGCATCCCGCTGGCGCCTCCGCATCGGCGACTACCGCGTGGTCTACACGATCGAGGACGGCAAGCTCATCATCTGGGTACTTCCCGCCGGGCACCGCCGCGAGGTCCACCGGGGCCTCTGAGGATTCCCCCCGACGCCGAGCTCCGCCCAGACCGTCCTGCCGACCACCCGGCCCCACCCACCTCTCCTGGCACAAGTCCACGTACGACGGCAGCCAGGGCGACAGCTGCGTCGAGGTCGCAAGCTGCGCCGACTCCGTCCACGTCCGGGACTCGAAGGTGACCGCCGGACCCGAGCTCGCGGTGTCCCCCCGGACCCGGGCCGCGTTCGTGGGCGGGGCCACCGGGCCCTGAGCTGCGGATCCTCCGTAGATCTCCCTCCGCACCCACCCCCACCCGGAGCAGGGCCAGCAGCCGCCGGGTGGTTAAGTAGTGATCTTCAAAGTGCGAAGAATGATGGGGAGTTCAGAGTGAAGTCCGTTGTGCGGGGGACTGTGTGTGCCGTGGCGCTGGTGGCGGCGCTGACCGGCTGTGGGAGTGACGGGGACGCCGCTGATTCGCCCGTGGGTGTCGTCGGGATCGGAAGCGGCGACGGGAAGGGCAACAAGTCCGGCCCCCTGTCGGTGGAACAGGTGCGGGCGGCACTGCCGACCAACGAGGTGCTGGGCGGCGTCTTCGTCGGCGATGACCTGGCGGCGTTCGAGGGAGAACCGGCGCGCCAGCACTGCGCCGAGCAGACCGGCACTCCGTGCACCGGCTTGGTGGCCGCAGGCCACAAGGAGGCTGCCGCGCGGGGGAATGCGGATGACGACGAGGTCGAGTTCACCCTCTTCTCGTTCGATTCGAAGGAGGCCGCGAGTGCCGCAGTGAAGGGCCTGGCAGCCAAAATGGGGAGCCGTGAGCCCGCACCCGAACGGACTCAGCTCGCAACCGGCGCGGACGAAACCGAGGCGTTCACCAACGGCAGGTCCAGCGCCCGTACCGTCATGCGCGTCGGCAATGTCGTGGCGTACGTCCAGGCGGGCATCTACGACAGCGAGAGCAGGAACCGCATGGCCACGCTGCAGGTCGAACTGATCAAGAAGGCCCGCTGACGGTCCTGACGGCCGGACGAGGGCCGCGCTCACTCACAGCCCGGTGGCCAGCCAGATGGTCACGGCCGCGGTGGTGACGAGCCCGACGTTGAGTGCGATCCGGCCGTCTCCGCCCGTCAGGTGGACGGCTATCGCCCCTGCCTGGAGGAGGACGAAGCCGCCGGCCGCCGCCGACGCCAGCGGGAGCGCGATGCCCGTCAGCGGCGGCAGGATCAGGCCGGTCGCGCCGAGTACTTCGACCGTCCCGAGCGCCCTGAGGGCGGTCAGGGGCATGCGGTCGACCCAGGACATCATGGGTCGGAGCCGATCAGGGCTGCGGAACACCTTCAGTGTCCCCGCGTAGAGGTAGAAGAGGGCGAGCAGTCCCGCGACGATCCAGTAGGCGATGTTCATGGTTTCCGTTCATCGGTGAGGGGTGATCGGTCCGCGGGGACGCGTCGGCTGCTTCAGTCGAGGCCGGTGGCAGGCTCGGTCGCATAGCGGCTCATCGCGATCCTCTCGCCGCCGCCGGGGCCCACTACCGATACGGCGGGAACGGCCTGCGGCCCGTCGGCCTCTGCTTCTTCGGTCATGCCCACAAGTGCACCGCCGGGGGCGGGCCCGTGTCCAAGACCCGTCCCGCAGCGCCGATACCCGACGGGTATCGTTGCAGCGTGGAGCTGGAGCTACGGACCTTGCGCTACTTCGTGGCCGTCGCCGAGGAACTCCACTTCGGCCGGGCGGCCACCCGACTGCACATGAGCCAGCCGCCGCTGAGCCGTGCGGTCAAGCGGTTGGAGGCCGATGTCGGGGCCCTGCTGTTCACCCGCTCACCCACCGGCGTCACGCTCACTCCGGTGGGCGCAGTGCTGCTCGACGAGACACGGGCCCTGCTCGACCACGCCGACCGCGTCCGTGTACGTGTGAGCGCGGCAGCCGGCGGCGCGACCCTCACCGTCGGCATCCTGGGCGACGGCACCGACCCGGGAGTGTCCAGGCTGGCCGCCGCCTACCGCCGAACCCACCCCGGCATCGACATCCGCATCCGCGAGACCGATCTGACCGACCCGACGTGCGGGCTGCGCACCGGACAGGTCGACGTCGCCCTGACCCGAGCGCCGTTCGACGAGACCGCCCTGACGGTGCGTGAGCTGCGAACCGATCCGGTCGGGGTGGTCCTGCGCGCCGACGATCCGCTGGCCCGCTGCGACCGGCTGCGGCTGGCCGATCTGAGCGACCGCCGCTGGTTCCGGTTCCCCGAGGGCACCGACCCCGCCTGGCAGTCCTACTGGAACGGCGGAACGCCGCGCGAGGGCCCCGTGGTGCGCGCCGTCCAGGAATGCCTGCACGCCGTGCTGTGGAACGGCACGGTCGGCCTGGCCCCGCTCGGACACGATCTGCCCGCGGAGTTGGCCGTGGTGCCACTGGTCGACATGGCACCGAGCCGAGTGGTGGCGGTGTGCAACGAGGGCGACACCAACCCGTTGGTCCGATCCTTCATCGGGATCGCGGCAGCCGCCTACCGCCATTGAGCCGCGCCCGGACCGCCTCAGGCGGTGACGGCCGGCTGCCAGTCGCGGGCCAGGAGGCCGAGGAGGACCTCGTCCAGGAACTCGCCCATCACCCAGGCCGAGGAGCGCAGCACGCCCTCGCGGACGAAGCCGTTGCGCTCGGCGGAGCGGAGCATCGCGGTGTTGTCCGCCAGCGTCTCGATCTGCAGCCGGTGCAGGCCGCGGACGACGAAGCCGTAGTGGCACAGGACCGCGACCACGTCGGTGCTGTAGCCCTTGCCGCGCGCGGACGGCAACAGCCCGAGCCCGACGTGCGCGGACCGGTTGTGGTGGTCGATGCCCCACAGCGTCGCGGTGCCGACCAGCGCTCCGCTCTCCAGGTCCACCACGGAGAACGGCACGTGGCCCTGCTCCTTGTCGTCCACCTGGAACGGCAGGGCCTGCGAGCCGGCCATGAGCGGCCGCCACGGGTTCGCGGTGGCCCGTGAAGCGGTGACCACGTCGTCGTGAAGACCGGCATGCAGGAGGGGGATGTCGTCCTCGTGCCGGGCCCTGAGCCCCACCGTGTTGCCTCTTAGCATGCGAGCTTCCTATCCGACCGGCCGGTCGGCGGCAACCCGATTGTTGCCGGAGCGCCCCCGCCCGCCCCGCCGCCCGCGCAAAAATCCCTTCCCCTCCCACCACCCGTCCGGAACGATGAAGTGCATGGTGTCCACTGACCGACTGCTGGCGTTCGCCGCCATGTCGTTGCTCTTGATCCTCATCCCCGGGCCGAGCGTGCTCTTCGTCATCGGGCGGGCGCTGTCCCAGGGGTGGCGGGCCGCGCTGATCACGGTGGCCGGGAACACGCTGGGTGCGTACGTGCTCGTCGTCGCCGTGGCCTTCGGGGTGGGTTCGGTCGTGGAGCGGTCCGTGCTCGTGTTCAACGTGCTGAAGCTCGCGGGGGCCGCGTACCTCGTCCACCTGGGGGTCAAGGCGTTCCGGCAGCGGCACGCGCTGCGTGCGGAGTTCGGGGCGGGCGCAGCCGAGTACGGGAACTGGCGGTCGCTGTGGGAGGGATTCGCCGTCGGGGTGGCCAATCCGAAGACCATCGTGTTCTTCGCCGCCGTCCTGCCGCAGTTCGTGGACCGTGATCAGGGTCACGTCACCGCCCAAATGCTGCTGCTCGGCCTCGTGTTCAACCTCATCGCCGTAGTCTGCGACAGCGCCTGGGGGATGGTCGCCGCGACCGCCCGCAGCTGGTTCTCTCGGTCTCCGCAGCGGCTCTCCGCCGTGGGCGGGGCCGGCGGGCTCGCGATGATCGGTCTGGGTGTGACCGTCGCCGCGACCGGGCGCAAGGACTGATCCCGGAGCCCCACCCGAAACCTCCCCAGGGGGAAGCATGCGCGTCCGCTTACCGCTCGTGTCGCTGGTCACCATCGGCGGCGTCCTGCTCACCGGGTGTGCGGGGGAGCCCGAGGTCACCCCGCCGAAGACGAACGTGAGCTTCAAGCCCGCGCCGACCTTCACCGCCCCGACCCCCAGCAGCACGGGGCCGGCGAACCCCGGACCGGGCGTGATCCGGTGGTACGGCACCGGCGGCGAGAAGCTGCTCCACGGGCTGATCTCCGCGGCGCGGACCGCCCGGGGCCAGCACGAGGCCGGCAAGGTCGTCATCGATCTGGGCCCCTTGTCGGACCGGCTGGAGGAGGCCCGCAGTTACACCGTCGCCTACATCCCCGATCAGAAGACCCACGACACCTGGACCAAGGCCCGCGAGCACCTCTCCTCCGGCATGGGCAGGGTGCTGAACGCGTCGGGCCTCGCCGTGTCGCCGACGAACAAGGAGAAGGCCGCGGAGGCGGCCGCCAGCGGCTGGGCGGAGATCGGCGAGGGGATCCAAGGACTCAAGGAGACGGACGACCAGCTCCGCGCGCTGGGCTGCCTGCCGACCGAAGACCCCTGGAAGTAAAGGGGTTTCGGGGGGCTCGGGCTCTCGGGTATCGGCGCGGACGGATGATCTACTGATCCGGCCGGTCGGGGACTCAACACGGGGGTGTGGACATGGGTGTGGCCATGGGTGGGGACATGAGTACGGGCACGAGCGCGGGTCCGGACGGGAACGCCGACGGGCGGCAGCACCTGCTCGTCCTGCGCTTCGAGGAGCACCGCTCCCATCTCCGCGCCGTCGCCTACCGGATGCTCGGGTCGATCGGTGAGGCCGAGGACGCGGTCCAGGAAGCGTGGCTGCGGCTCAGCCGTAGCGATGTCAGTGACGTGGAGAACCTCGGCGGCTGGCTGACGACGGTCGTGGCGCGGCTGTGCCTGAACGGCCTGCGGGCCCGCGAGACCCGCCGGGAGGACTCCCTCGACGACCGGCTGGAGCGTGCGCCCCGGATGCCCGACCCCGTCCTCGCCCGGGAGGGCGGCGTGGTCGACCCGGAGGACGAGGTGCTGCTCGCCGATTCGGTCGGGCTGGCGCTGCTCGTCGTGCTCGAATCCCTCGCTCCGGCGGAGCGGCTGGCGTTCGTCCTGCACGACATGTTCTCCGTGCCCTTCGACGAGATCGCCGTGATGCTCGACCGGACACCGGCGGCCACCCGGCAGCTCGCCAGCCGTGCGCGGCGCCGCGTCCAGGGGCAGGCACCCGCGGCGGATCCGGACCTGGGCCGGCAGCGCGAGGCTGTCAGCGCGTTCTTCGCGGCCACCCGCGACGGAGACTTCGACGCGCTCCTCACCCTGCTCCACCCCGACGTCGTCCTGCGTTCCGACGGCGGCGTCGCGCGCGCGGGCCAGTCGGTGGTGCTGACCGGAGCCCGGACCGTGGGCTCGCAGGCGGCCCTCTACAGCGTGCTCGCCCCCTTCGTCCGCCCCGTCCTCGTCAACGGGGCGGCCGGCGTGCTGTGCGTGGTCGAGGGCCGGCTGATGTCGGTGATGGCCTTCACGGTCACCGGCGGGCGGATCACCGCGATCGACGTCCTCACCGATCCCGACCGGCTGGACACCATCGACATCGGCCCCTTCATCTGACGGTCCGGGCCCGCCCGTTTACCCTCTCCACCATGATCGACGCACGCGCGCACATCCGGATCGCCCGGCCCTCCCTCGACCTCGCCGCCGCCGAGCGGTTCTACGTGGGAGGGCTCGGACTCGACGTGCAGTGGCGCACCACCGAGCGGGTCTCCGGGAAGCACGACCTTCTGATGGTCGGGCCCCTCGGGGGCGGCTGGCACTTCGAGCTGACCCACGACCCCGAGAACCCGGTGGCGCCCGCCCCCACCGCCGAGGACCTCTTCGTCGTCTATCTGGGCAAGGAGCCCGACGAGGCCCTCGTGTCCCGGCTCGTCGAGCACGGCGGGACCCGTACGCCCGCCCACAACCCGTACTGGGACACCTACGGGGTCACCGTCACCGACCCCGACGGCTACCAGCTCGTCCTGTCCTCCCGCACCTGGGGCTGAGCGACGGCGGCCGGGCGCGGCGCCCCGGCTCGGCCTAGGGCCAGAACTGCGCCAGCGCCGCCTCCTTGTACGGTGCCGGGCTCACGCTCAGTTCCCCGGCGAAGGGCCGGTCGAGGGCCATCACCAGCAGCAGGCTGAAGCCGATCAGCCCCGCCACCGCGGAGACGAAGAGCAGCTGCATCTTCAGGCTGCGCAGTCCGAAGAGGAAGGTGAGGGGGAGGATCACCAGCGCACCGCCGTACACGAGCACTTGGAGCAGTGGCGGCAGTGAGGTCTCGGCCATCGTCACGCGCGCCCGGCGCTGCGCGGCCACGTCGTTGAGGCGGCCGACGGCCTCCCCGTAGAAGGTCTCGCTCCGGGGGCCGGAGGGCTCGTAGGCCTGGAGTGCCGTGTACAGGGCGTGCGTCTGGTCGGCGGTGGCCGCGTAGCTGGGCCGGCCCTCGCGCATGAGGGGCCACTGGATCTCGACGACGGCGTGGACGTAGTCGCCCACCGCCCGGTCCACGCGGGCGCGTTCGGCCGGCGGGAAGACCTCCGCGCTGCGGACGACCAGGGCCAGGTCGGTGGCCTCGGTCGCGACGACGGTCTGGGTGTTCTCCAGTTGCGTCCACAGGGTGACGACGACGAAGGCGAGGATGATGCCGTAGATCGCGCCGAACATCCCGAGGGCCACCCCGACCATCTCGTTGTGGTCGCCGTCCGCGAGGTGCGGGAAGCGGCGGCGCGCGGCCAGGCTGCCGCCGATGGCGAGGGCGACGAACCCGCCGACGAGGAGGACGCCGAGGAAGAAGGTGCTGAGGTGATTGAGCAACCAGAGGTTCATGTCCTGCCCAACGACCTCTCCCTCGGGAGGGCCCGCCCAGAAGTCAGCGCGAGCGGCTCGTGCGCGGCGGCTCCGCCCCCGCCTCCTGGGCGTCGAGCAGTTCGTCCCAGTGCTCCCGCGTCCACGCGCAGGCCGCGTCCAGGGGGCCGAGCAGTCCCCGGCCGAGCGGGGTGAGGGCGTACTCGACCCGGCGCGCCGGGGTCTCGTACTCGGTGCGCGCCACGAAGCCGTCGCGCTCCAGCCCGCGCAGGGACTGGGTGAGGGACTTGGCGGTGATCTCGCGCAGCGGGACCTTGAGCTCCGAGAAGCGGCGGGGGCCGTCCTGGAGGCAGCGCAGGATCAGCGTGGCCCACTTGTCGCCGATCCGGAACGGCACCAGCGGCGACGGGCAGACGGGGTCGAACATCTCGGGGTCGAGGGGTGGGGGCGTGAGCGGCGGCCTCTGCGTCATGATCCACACGGTAGGCGGGTATCCGATCGGTAACCACCCCTCCCCCTAGGGTCCGTGGCATGACGAACCAGGGGAACGAAACGCAGGAACGGCGCAAGATCGTCGTCTTCGGTGCCGCCGGCCGCGTGGGCCGGGCCGTCGTCGCCGAGGCGCGGGCCCGGGGGCACGAGGTCACCGCGGCCGGGCGGGGGGACGGGGACGTCACCTCGGCGGCGGACGTGGCACGGCTCGCCGCCGGGCACGATGCGGCGGTGGCGGCGGTGTACGACATGGGGGCCGCGCCGGGCGAGTTCTTCCCGGCGGCCGCCCGCGCGCTGGCGGCGGGACTGGGCGGGGCCGGGGTGGGCCGGCTGGTGTCCGTCGGGCTGGCGTCGGTCCTGCCCACGCGGTCCGGGGCGCTGCTGATGGACACCCCCGGCTACCCGCAGGAGTGGCGGGAGTTCTACGTCGGCCACGGCGCCGGCACCGAGGCCCTGCGGGCGGCCGCGCCGACGGGCCTGGACTGGGCGGTGCTGAGCCCCTCCGGCGACTTCGCCCCGGTGGGCGAGCCCGGGGGCGGGCCGGGGGCCGGTCCCGGCGGTGGCTACGCCTTCGCCCCCGCCGATGCCGGGGCCCGGATCCCGCACGCGGAGTTCGCCCGGGCCGTCCTGGACGAGGTGCTGGCTCCGACCGTGCACCGCACCCACGCGGGGGTGACGGGGGCATGACCGGGACCCCGCCCGCGTCCACGGGCCCGGCCGCGCGGTCCCGCTGGTGCTGGTCACCCGTACCGCCGCCACGACGGCCGGGGCGGTCTGAACCTCAGCCGCGCACCTGCGGCGCCTTCGGCAGCCCGGCGGCCAGCGCGCCCCCGGCTCCGCCGAGGGAGGCGTCGGTCGCCTTCGACGCGGAACCGGCGGCACCGGCGGTGATCTCCACCGCCGTCTTCGCGTCCTTGACGGCGGTGCCGGGGTGTTCGACGATCTCGCCGACGCGCTGGGTGATCGGGGGCCCTTGGATGGCGGGCTCGTCGGCGGCGTGCGCGACGGCGGGACAGAGGGCGAGGGCCGCTCCTCCTGACAGGACGAGGGCGGCGAGGCTGCGCTTGATGGGGTTCATGCCCGGCCCAACGACCCCGCCGCACCCCGGGTCACCGCTCCCGCCCACTTTGGGGTGAGTGCCGGCCGGCGACAACGCCCGCGGCCCCGGATCGGAGGAACGATCCGGGGCCGCGGGCGTGCATGACACAGCGGGGGGTGAGGGCGCGAGGCCCTGCGGGGTCAGTCCTGGACCACCAGGGACGGGGTGGACTTCGTCAGGACCTCGCCGCGGAAGAAGGCGGGACTGCGGCGTTCGGTGATGAACATGACGACCAGGCCGAGGGCCAGCAGGCCGACGCCGATGACGAAGACGTTGCCGACGTCGAGTCCGGGGAGGGTGGAGCCGGAGCCGTAGGACGGGTCCCAGGCGTCGTACAGGGTCTTGAAGAAGACCGAGGCCAGCAGCACGCCGCCCAGGATCGGGAAGACGCCCTTGAAGAACAGGTCGCGGGCGGAGGTGCGCAGTTCCTTGCGGAAGTACCAGACGCAGGCGAAGGCCGTCAGCGAGTAGTAGAAGCAGATCATCAGGCCGAGCGCGAAGATCGTGTCGGTCAGGACGTTCTCGCTGACCAGGGTCATCACCGTGTAGAAGACGCCGGTGGCGACGCCCGCCATGATCGTGGCGCGGCCGGGGGTCTTGAACTTCGGGTGGACCTTCGCGTAGGAGGGCGGCAGCGCCTCGTACGTGGACATGGCCAGGACGGTGCGGGCCACCGGGATGAAGGTGGTCTGCAGGGAGGCGGCGGCGGAGGCCAGGACCGCGATGAAGAGCAGGACGCCGAGCGCCGGGCCCATGACCGGGCCTGCGAGGGCGGCGAAGACGTTGCCGGAGGTCTCCTCGTTGGCGAGGCCGAGGCCTTCGCCGCCGGAGCCGACGGCCATCTGGGCGGCGATGCCGGTGGCCAGGTACGAGCCGACGAGGACGACCATCGCGATGAGCGAGGCGCGGCCGGGGGTCTTCGTGGAGCCGGTGGTCTCCTCGTTGGTCGCCAGGCAGGCGTCCCAGCCCCAGTACATGAAGATCGAGAGCGAGAGTCCGGCGGTGAAGGCCGCCATGGACTCGACCGCGAAGGGGTTCATCCAGGACCAGGAGAAGTCCAGGCCGGTGTCGAAGGTGCCCGCCGAGGCCTTCTGGAAGGCCATCGCGACGAAGAGGGCGAGGACGGCGAGCTGGAGGCCGACCAGCGCGTACTGGACGCCCTTGGTGGCCGTCATGCCGCGGTAGCTGATGGCGGTCGCGGCGGCGATGAGGGTGAGGCAGGTGACGATGTGGACGAGCTTGTTGTCGTCCAGGGCGGCGATCGAGTCGTTGCCCGTGACCTCGCCGGCCAGCAGCCAGAA
The DNA here is from genome assembly GCF_040612195.1 of Streptomyces sp. NPDC006450. NCBI lineage: Bacteria > Bacillati > Actinomycetota > Actinomycetes > Kitasatosporales > Streptomycetaceae > Streptomyces > Streptomyces sp. NPDC006450. The sequence goes on from NZ_JBEXPT010000049.1 coordinate 24,858, forward strand.
GTAGGACGTGGCGACGCCGGCCAGGTTGGAGAGCACGATGATCGTGGCGATCACCAGGCCCCAGCCGCACATCCAGCCGATCCGCGGGCCGAAGGCCTTCACGGTCCAGGTAAAGGAGGTGCCGCAGTCCGGCATGGCCTTGTTGAGCTCGCGGTACGCGAAGGCGACCAGGAGCATCGGGAGGAAGCCCGCCAGGAAGATCGCCGGCATCTGCATGCCGACTTCACCGGCGGTGGAGCCGAGGGTCGAGGTCAGGCAGTAGACGGGGGCAACGGTGGAGATGCCGATGACGGCGCTTCCCACGAGGCCGACGGAGCCCTTGCCGAGACCCTTGCCGCGCACATCACCATCGGAGCCACCCTGGGGGGCGGCTCCGCTTACCGTGTCTCCGACCTGGGGCCGGGCGTCCAGCTGTGTCATACGTCAGGACGTTAGACGCTGCGTTTTCCACATCCGGAGGACCAAAGTCCAGTCCGCCGCCCACTCAAAACCCTTCGAATCTTGAGATCGAGAGTCTTCATGAGGACGTAATGCAAGGTTCACAGGCCCGCCGATCATCGTTTCGGCAGGCCTGAACCTTTAGTTTCGCCATGCGGAAACCGCAGCGCTGTCCGTTTTGACCCTTTTCAAACTTTCCAGGTCAACATTTGGTCAAGCCCATACGATCGACTGCATCTCGCTGTAGGCGTGCAGTGCGTACGAGCCCACGTCCCGCCCCACACCGGACCGTTTGAAGCCGCCGAACGGCGCCTCCATGTTCCGCCCGATCGTGTTCACGCCGACCCCGCCCGCCCGCAGCCGCCGCGCGACGCGGAAGGCGCGCGCCGCGTCCGCCGACCACACGTAGCTGATCAGGCCGAAGTCGCTGTCGTTGGCCAGCGCCACCGCCTCGTCCTCGTCCCCGTCGAAGGGGACCACCACCACGACCGGCCCGAAGATCTCCTCCCGGACCACGCGCATGTCGTTGGTGCAGTCGACGAGCAGGGTCGGGGCCACGTAGAAGCCCTTGCCCGAACCGGCACCCTCACCCACCACCGGCCGCTCGCCGCCGAAGGCGATCCGGGCGCCCTCCTTCCTGCCCAGCTCCACGTACGACTCCACGCGGTCCCGGTGCGCCGCCGAGATGACCGGGCCCACCACCGTGCCGCGCACCGCCGGGTCCCCGACCTTCATGAAGGCCAGGTAGCCCTGCAGCTTCTCCACCAGCTGCCCGTACACCGACCGGTGGACGATCACCCGGGTCGGAGCCGTGCAGATCTGCCCGGAGTAGAAGGAGAAGGTGGTACCGATCCCCATCACCGCAGCGTCCAGGTCGGCGTCCGCGAGGACGATCGCCGCGCCCTTGCCTCCCAGCTCCATCAGCTGCCGCTTCATCGTGCGGCCGCAGACCTCGGCGATGCGCTGACCGACGCCCGTGGAGCCGGTGAAGGACACCATGTCCACTTCGGGCGAGTCCACGGCCGCCTCGCCGACCTCCACCGATGTGCCGGAGACCACGTTCACCACGCCCGCCGGGACCCCGGCCTCGTGCAGGGCCTCCGCCATCCGGAACACCGACAGCGGGTCCTGCGGGGCGGGCTTGACCACCACGGTGTTGCCCATGGCCAGCGCCGGGGCCACCTTGCCCGCCGGGTTGGCCCACGGATTGTTGTACGAGGTGATGCAGGTGACGACCCCGACCGGCTGGCGCACCTCCAGGGCGCCGAGGATGCTCGCCGCACCCATCGGGCCCGCCTCGGTGACCTGCGGAGGAAGCCCGCGCTCCACCGGTTCCAGCGCGCCCTTCGCGTACCGGCGGAAGCGGGCCACGCCCACCCCGACCTGCATGCCGCGCGCGATCCCGGTGGGGGCGCCCGTCTCGGCCTGGGCGAGCGCCGCCCAGGGCTCGTACTCCCGCTGGATGACGTCCGCGGCCCGGTCCAGGATCGCGGCGCGCTCCTCCGGCTTCGTCCGCGACCAGCCCTCGAAGGCCGCGGCCGCGGCGCGCGCCGCGTCCTCGACCTGACCGCGCGAGGCCTCGGGGGCCAGGCCGACGACGGATTCGTCGGCCGGGTTGACCACCTCGTAGTGCCCGCCGGCCGGCTCGACCCACTCGCCGCCGATGTAGAGCTTCTGTGCGCTGGTCACCTGGTGCTCACCGTCCTCGTGTCACGGCCCGAACGCAGGACGATCCCCGGGACGGCCCCCGTGACCTCGTCGTCGCGGATGGTCTCCACGCCGTTGACGCGTACGGACACCATGCCGATCGCCCGCGCGTCCAACCGCGGGCTGTCCCCGGGCAGGTCGTGCACGAGCGTCGCCGGTCCCGCCTCGATCCGCTCCGGGTCGAAGAGCACCAGGTCCGCGTGGAAGCCCTCGGCGATCCGGCCGCGCTCGCGCAGCCCGAACAGCTGAGCCGGGTCGTCGGTGAGCATCCGTACCGCCTGCTCCAGCGGCACCAGCTTGCGGCCGCGCAGGCAGTCCCCGAGGAAGCGGGTCGTGTACGGGGCTCCGCACATGCGGTCCAGGTGGGCGCCCGCGTCGGAGCCGCCGAGCATGACGTCCTCGTGCTGCCAGGTCTCGGCGCGCAGCGCCCAGCTCGCCGGGTCGTTGTCGGTGGGCATGGGCCAGAGCACCGTACGCAGGTCGTCGTTGGCGCAGATCTCCACCAGGCACTGGAAGGCGTCCTGGCCGCGCTCGGCCGCGATGTCGCCCACGACGCGGCCGGACAGGCCCTCGTTCGCCTCGGTGTAGGTGTCGCCGATGACGTAGCGCCCGAAGTTGGCCAGGCGCCGGAAGACGCCGGCCTCCTTGCTGGCGGCGCGGCGCAGCATCTCGGCGCGCACGTCGGCGTCGCGCAGCTTCGCGATGCGCTCGGGGACGGGCAGGCCCAGGATCTCGCCCCAGCCGGGGATGAGGTTGAGGGCGCAGAAGGTGCCGAGGGACATGTTCATGGGGGTCAGGATCGGCATCGTCAGCGCCACGATGCGACCGCCTGCCTTGCGGGCGCGCTCGCTGGGGATCAGCTGGCGCGGCACGCGCTCGGGGACGGAGGCGTCGATGGTGAGCACGTTCCAGTTCAGGGGCCGTCCGGCGGCCGCGCTCATCTCGACGAAGAGGTCGATCTCCTCGTCGGCGAACTGGTCGAGGCAGCCCGCGACGATCGCTTCGAGCTGGGTGCCCTCGTGCTCGGAGACCGCGCGGGAGAGCGCGAGGAGCTCCTCGGGCTTGGCGTGCCGGGAGGCGACGGGGGCGCCGGAGCCGTCGGAGTGCGTGGAGGACTGGGTGGTCGACAGCCCCCAGGCGCCGGCGTTCATGGCGTCGTGGAACAGGTCGAGCATCGCCTGCATCTGCTCCTCGGTGGGCTGGCCGCCGACGGCGTCCTCGCCCATGACGTGCCGGCGCAGCGCGCAGTGGCCGACCATGAAGCCGGCGTTGACGGCGATGCGGCCGTCGAGCGCGTCGAGGTACTCGCCGAAGGTGGACCAGGTCCAGTCGACGCCCTCTTCGAGGGCCTTGAGCGCCATGCCCTCGACCTTGCTCATCATGCGGCGGGTGTAGTCGGCGTCCTCGGGGCGGGCGGGGTTGAGGGGGGCCAGGGTGAATCCGCAGTTGCCGCCCGCGACGGTGGTCACTCCGTGGTTCATGGAGGGGGTCGCGTACGGGTCCCAGAAGAGCTGGGCGTCGTAGTGCGTGTGGGGGTCTATGAACCCGGGGGTGAGGACGAGGCCGGTCGCGTCCTCGCTGGTCCGGCTCTCCTCGGTGACCGTCCCCGGCGGGGCGATGACGGCGATGCGGCCGTCGCGTATCCCTACGTCGGCCACGCGGGCCGGGGCGCCGGTCCCGTCCACGACGGTGGCGCCCTTGATCAGGTGGTCGAGCATGACGTCCTCTCTGCCGGTGATTCGTCTTGCGGTCCGCTTCCTGCGGGCTCCGCCCCAGACCCCGCTCCTCCAACGCCGCAGGGGCCGAATTTCCCGGACCGCCGGCGGTCAGGTGCGGGCTGACGCCCGCCGAAATCCAGCCCCTCCGGCGTTTGAGGAGCGGGCGTCCGGGGGCTGGTCCCCGGCAGCGGTGCCGCACCCGCGCGCCAGGACCCCGGTCGGGGTCACGCCGGGCCGGCCGCAGCCACGGCATGACTCCGGCCGGGGCCGGTACGGGGCGGCGGTCCGGGAAGACGCCGCCCCCGTTCCTCAGGCTCCCGAAGCCTCACGGAAGCGCGTGGTGCGGTGCACCGGGTCGGTGTCGATGTGCGGGATGACGTGTTCGCCGATGAGCTTGATGGTGGTCATCGTGTCCTCGGGCGAGACGCCGGTCGGCAGGCCGAAGGAGAGCTGGTCGGCCCCGGCCTCCTCCCAGCGCTTGCACTGCGCGCGGACCTCGGACGGGTCGCCGCAGATGAGCAGTTCCTCGGCGATCAGCAGCTCGATGATCTCCGCGTTGTACTCGGGGAGGATCTCGGGCCACTCGGGGATCATCTCGGGGCGCGGGAAGGTGTCGTGGTAGCGGAAGACCAGCGACTGGAAGCGGTTCATGTTGGCGTTGACGGCGATCTCGACGGCCTTGTCGTGGGTCTCGGCGCAGATCGCGGTCGAGGTGACCATGACGTTGTCGTTGACGAAGGCGCCGATGGCCTTCGCCTCCTGGATCGCGGTCTTGTACTGCTCCAGCACCCAGGCCATGTCGGAGACCTTCTGGACGCTGAAGCCGAGGACTCCCAGGCCCTTCTTGGCGGCCATGGCGTACGAGGAGGGGGAGCCGGCGGCGTACCACATGGCCGGGTGGGCCTTGCCGTACGGCTTGGGGAAGATCTTGCGCGGCGGGAGCGACCAGTGCTTGCCCTGGAACCCCTCGTACTCCTCCTGGAGGAACATCTTGGGGAACTCGGCGATGGTCTCCTCCCAGATCTCCTTGGTGCCGTTCATGTCCTCGATGCCGGGAAGGAAGCCGAGGATCTCGTGGCTGCCGGCGCCGCGGCCGGTGCCGAACTCGAAGCGGCCCTTGGAGAGGTGGTCGAGCATGGCGACCTTCTCGGCCACCTTGACCGGGTGGTTGACCGGGGCGAGCGGGTTGAAGATGCCGGAGCCGAGGTGGATGCGCTCGGTGGCGTGAGCGAGGTACCCGAGGAACACCTCGTTCGCCGACAGGTGCGAGTACTCCTCCAGGAAGTGGTGCTCGGAGGCCCAGGCGTACTTGAAGCCGGACTTGTCCGCCTGGATGACGTACTCGGTCTCCTCGATCAGCGCCTTGTGCTCTGCCTCGGGGTCGACCTTGGACCGCGCCTCAGGCACGTATCCCTGCACAAAGAGCCCGAATTCCAAGGGGATTCACCGTCCTTCTGTTTCTGACGTTGCGTCAGATTCGATGTCACGACTGTTCCATCGCAGGGGCGGGAGCGTCAATACCTGACGCTCCATCAGATGTACCCGCAGCGTTGCCGGAGGGGCCCTAGAGGATGCTGACGCCCGCCATCCAGCCGCCGTCGATCACGAAGGGCTGGCCGGTGATGTACGAGGAGTCCTCGCTGGTCAGGAACAGCGCCAGCTTGGCTATCTCCTCGGGCTGCCCCACCCGGCCCATCGGCACCACGCGCTGGTAGAGCTCCGCCATGGCGTCCCGGGCCTCCTGGGGCAGGTCCGCCGGATCGGTGTTCCCGGGGGTGGCCATCGCGGTGTCCACCGCCCCCGGGCACATCGCGTTGACCCGGATGTTCTTCGCGGCGAGCTCCAGCGCGGCCACCCGGGTCAGGCCGAGGATCGCCGCCTTGGTCGCCGCGTACGTGCCCACGTACGCCATGCCCGTCAGGCCCGTGTACGAGGAGGTGTTGACGATCGTGCCGCCACCGGCCGCCTCGATCTCCGGGGCCACCGACTTGATGCCGAGGAAGGCGCCGACCTGGTTGACCTGGACCACGTGCTGGAACTCCTCCAGCGGGGTCGCGGTCAGCTCGTTGAAGCGCAGGATGCCCGCATTGTTGACCAGCCCGTTCACCGGGCCGAAGGCCTCCTTCGCCGCCGCGATGGCGGCCGCCCAGTCCTCCTCCCGGCTCACGTCCATCCGTACGTACCGGGCCCGGTCCTCGCCGATCTCCTTCGCGACCGCCGCGCCCCGCTCGTCCAGCACGTCACCCAGGAGCACCTTGGCGCCCTCCGAGGCGAAGAGCCGGGCCTCCTGCTCGCCCTGGCCGCGCGCGGCACCGGTGATGATGACGACGCGTCCGTCCAGCTTGCCTGGCTTGCCCATGTGTTCGCCCCTAAGCGGCTAGTCGTTCAGTCATTGAGGAGGGGGCCCACTTCGGACCCGAAAGCCGTGATCTGGTCGATGAGTTCGGCCCGGTCGCGATTGCGGAAGCGGACCTGGATCTGGTCGATGCCGATCGCCTTGTACGCGCGCAGCGACTCGGCGAGCGCCTCCGCCTTGCCGGTGAGGGTCCGCCGGCCGGTGTCCCAGCCGGGCTCGCCGACGTACAGCGGCGCGGTGATCGCGCCGAACTCCACGGGTCCGGTGACCCCGGCCTCGGCGCGGAGCTCCCTGATCCGGGCGATCTGCGCCGGAAGCCTGTCGAGCGGGTCGCCCTGCGGGAGCCAGCCGTCGCCGCGCACGGCGGCGCGGCGGACGGCGGCGGGCGAGGACCCTCCCACCCAGACGGGGATCCGGGACTGGACGGGGCGGGGAAGCTGCCCGAGGTCCTTGAAGGAGAACAGCTCACCCTCGAACTCCGGGTACTCCTCGGGGCCGAGGGCGGCGCGCAGCGCGTCGAGGGTCTCGTCGAGGACGGCCCCGCGGCGGGCGAAGTCCACGCCGAGGACCTCGAACTCCTCCTTCACGTGCCCGGCGCCGACGCCGAGGATCAGCCGGCCGCCGGAGAGGTGGTCGACGGTGGCGTACTGCTTGGCGCTGAGCAGCGGGTGGCGCAGGCCCAGGATCGCGACGTGGCTCAGCAGCCGCACGTTCTCGGTGATCCCGGCCAGGAAGGAGAGGGTCGCGACGGGGTCGTACCAGATGGTGCTCATGGGGCCGGCCATGTGCCGCGGGATGGCCACGTGGTCGCAGGTGGCGACGTAGCCGAAGCCGGCCCGGTCGGCCGCCCGGGCGACCGCGGCGAGATCGGCGGCGCCGGCCGTGGCCTCCCAGGGCTCGGCATAGATGGTGCTCTGCGACTGGATCGGGAGCTGCATCCCGTAGACCAGCCGACCTTCAGGAAACACGCGCGCCATGGGCCGTACCCGCCTCGTCCTCGACTGCCGATTCGTCATACCGGTGCGGGGGCCATCGTCATAGCTGACGGTCCGTCAGGCAAGGGGTAGGTGCGAAGACGGCAACCGGGACCGGGTCCTGACACGCAGAAGACCCCGCACCCGAAGGCGCGGGGTCCCGATGCTCGGGGACGCGGTCCCCCGGGTCAGAAGACGCGGACCCGGTCGGCCCTGTCCCAGCCCATGTTGGCCTCCGGGCCGCGCAGGCCGCCGGTCCCGGTGCCCGGGTACACGAAGGCCTGCCAGCCGATGGGCCGCAGCAGGTCGCTGATGCCGTCGGCGGTGGAGTCGCCGGTGGCCACGATCGGGGCGTCCAGCGGCCAGGCGTACGGCAGCACCTTGCGCGCGCCGAAACCGCCCGCGCCGTTGCCCGGGTAGAGCCACAGCCGCCGCGAGCCGTCCCGGGCCAGGAGGTCGGCCCGGCCGTCGCCGGACAGGTCGCCGGGCGAGACGAGCTGGTTCATGACGCCCCAGCCGGCGCCCAGGTTCTTGCGCGTGCCGAACGAGCCCCTGCCGTTGCCCGGGTACATCCACAGCACGCCGGCCGTGTCGCGGGCGAGCAGGTCGCCGCGGCCGTCGCCGGTCAGGTCGCCGGCCGCGCTGATCTCGCGCATGGCGTTCCAGCCGGCGCCCAGGCTCAGCCGCGTACCGAGGGCGCCGGTGCCCAGGCCCGGGTAGAACCAGAGGACACCGCCCTTGTCGCGGGCGAAGACGTCCTCCTTGCCGTCGGTGTCGTAGTCGCCGTGGCGCAGCAGCTGGGTCATGGCGTTCCAGCCGCCGCCGAGGAACTTGCCCTGCGTACGCCCCTGGGCGTCCCTCTTGCCGGGCAGGAACCACAGGCGGCCGTCGTCGCCACGCTCCAGCAGGTCGGCGATGCGGTCGTTGTTGAGGTCCGCGAAGTTCGCGACGGCCGGAACCGGCGCGGGCCGCGGCTGGTCGGGCCAGGCCACCCAGTCCATGTACGGGACGCCCTGGTTCACCTCGTACTCGGTGGTGGCGATCCGGATGGAGCTGATGGTGTTGTCGAACCGGCCCATGAGGGAGCCCGAGAGGTCGTTGGGGCCGTTGTGCGGGCTCACCATGAGGACGTCGCCGTTCTGGCCGGCCGAGTAGTTCGCGTCCGGGAAGACCGCCGCCCACAGGTCGCTGTTGTTCACCAGCGAGGAGATCTTGTTGTCCCAGGCGCCGAGCGTGGCCTGCGGGGACGAGAAGGTCTTCATCTCGCCCGTGAAGTCGTCGCCGGCGAAGACGCAGAACTTGCCCGCCGGGCAGCGCTCGTAGTTCTCGGCCGCGGCGGCGGTGGGCGCGGCGGTGACCAGGGCGGCCACCGAGGCGGCCGTGGCGACGGCCGCGCCGAGGATGCGGCGCAGGGGACGGGATCGGGTACCGGGTCGGGTCATGAGGAGGGCAGTCCGTTCTGAACTGAGGCGCGAAGTCCGAAGACTGAAGACTGAATGGGGAGGGTGAGAACCGGAGGGCCGGGCGGTCAGAACACGAGGTGCGCGTCCGAGGCGCTGCCGATGACCTTCGCGCCGCCGAGGTGGCCGTCCTTCGCACCCGTCCCGGGGTACAGGCGCAGGTAGTTGTCGCCGTGCGAGTGCGTCAGGAGGTCGGGCCGCCCGTCGCCGTCGTAGTCGCCGATGCCCGCCAGCTCCTTGAAGCCGTTCCAGCCGCCGGTGCCGATCAGGCTGCGCGCGCCGAAGGCGCCGCGGCCGTTGCCCGGGTAGAACCAGAGCCGCCCGGAGGTGTCACGGGCCACGAGGTCCGAGATGCGGTCGGAGTTCATGTCACCGGCGCCGACGAGCTCGTTCATCACGCCCCAGCCGCCGCCGAGGTTCTTGCGCGTGCCGAAACCGCCCTTGCCGTTGCCGGGGTACAGCCACAGCACTCCGGCGGTGTCGCGGGCGAGCAGGTCCCGCTTGCCGTCACCGGTGAGGTCGCCCATCGCGGCGAGGTCCCGCATCGCGTTCCAGCCGCCACCGAGCCCGACGCGCGTACCGAGGGCCGAGCCGGTGCCCGGGTAGAACCACAGGGCGCCGTCCTTGTCGCGGGCGAAGACGTCTTCCTTGGCGTCCGTGTCGTAGTCGCCGTGGCGCAGCAACTGGGTCATTGCGTTCCAGCCGGTGCCGATGCGGTGGGTCTTGTTGTCCTCCGCCGCGTTCACGGACCACAGCGCGCCGTACCGGTTGCGGCCGAGCAGGTCGGTGCGGCCGTCGCCGTCGAGGTCGCCGAAGGCCGTCTCGGCGGCCGTGGGCGCGGGACGCGTCTGCGGCTCCTCGTCCCACCACCACCACGGGTGGGTGGCGAAGGTGCCGCAGTCCTCGGCGTCCGGCAGGAGCTGGATCGAGCTGATGGCGTCGTCCAGGTCCGGGCGCGAGCTCTCGTCGAAGGACACGAGAGTGTTGTAGTAGTGCGTGGCGCCGTTCCAGCCGTAGTCGGGATCGGGGCTGACGCACACCGTGTAGTCGCTGTTGTTGGAGAGCGAGCTGATGCGGTTGTCCCAGGTGCCGAGGCGGGCCAGGCTGCTCTTGACGATCTTCATGTCGCCGGTGCCGACGGGCCCGCTGAACACGCAGACCTCGCCCCAGGGACAACGGCCGTAACCGCTGGCCGCCTGGGCGGCCGAGGCGCCGCCGAGGAGGCCCGCGGTGGTGGCGAGCGCCGTGGCGACGGCGAGGAGCGCGCCGCGGACGGCGCGCGGAACGGAAAGGGTCACAGATCCCCCCGGATGTGTGTGGAGCAGCCGTGTTCTCACAGGCCCGCAGGAGCCGGCCCCCCTGGAACGCGGATTCGAGTGTGTGGATTCTAGCCCTGGCCCGTTTCCTTCCTGCCCCGGGCCACGGGCATCAGAATCCGACGGCGGAGCCACCGAAGGCGGCGTACGAGGGATGTGCGAGCGCGGGGCGGACCGCTAGGGTGCCGCGCGTGGATCTCTTTCTGACGCTGGTCAGCGGTGTGGCGTGGACCCTCGTGTACGCCGAGGCGATCCGGGTGGGGCTGCGGGACCGGACGTACGCGATGCCGGTCGCCGCGCTCGCGCTGAACTTCGCGTGGGAGTCGACGTATGCCGTACGCGAGTTCACCGTCGGAGTCTCCGCCCAGGGCATCGTCAACGTGGTGTGGGCACTCGCCGACATCGTCATCGTGTACACGTACCTGCGCTACGGGCGGGCCGAGCTGCCCCGCTTCGTGACCCGGCCGCTGTTCGCCGTCTGGACCGCGCTGCTCTTCGCGAGCGCCTTCGCCGTGCAGTGGCTCTTCCTCGCCCACTTCGGCGCGCACGACGCGAGCCGCTACTCGGCGTTCCTGCAGAACCTGCTGATGTCCGGACTGTTCATCGCCCTCTACGCGAGCCGGCGCGGCCGGCACGGGCAGTCCCTGGTCATCGCCGTCGCCAAATGGCTCGGCACGCTCGCGCCGACCTTCCTGTTCGGAGTCGTCGAGGACGCGCCGTTCATCCTCGGGCTGGGGCTGCTGTGCGCCGTCTTCGACCTCGCCTACATCGCCCTGCTGGCCCGCGACCCGGCTGCGGGCGGGGGCGCGGGCGGGGAGCCGGCGGTGGGCGGAGAGCCTGCGGCCGGCGGGGAGCCTGCGGCGGGCGGTGAGCCTGCGGCGGGCGGGCCCGTCAGAAGCCCTGCGGCCCCATCACGATGACCGGCTTCGCCGCCGGGTCGAGGGTCGCCAGGACCTTCTGCATCGCGGCCTTCGGGATGCCCACGCAGCCCTGCGAGGGGCCGTCGTGGTCCACGTGGAGCCAGATGTTGCCGCCCTTCTCCTCGCCCTCCGGCTTCGTCGGGTCGAGCGGACTCACTCCCGTCCTGCGGTTGAAGTCGATGGCGACGACGTAGTCGAAGGAGCCGCGCAGCGATTCGCCGTTGACCCCGCGGCCCGTCGCCACGAAGGAGCTGTCCTGGTCGTACGGGAACTTCGTGCCCGGCGGCTTCGCCAGCAGCCCGCCCGCGTCGGTCAGCGCGAACACGCCCTGGGGTGAGGTCAGGTCCCCGTACGTACGCTCCGTGGACCAGCCCTTGGCGCCGTTGCGCGCCGGCCAGCTGTCGCTCTTCGCCCAGTCGGCGCCGGCCGCCGGGCGGGTGTACAGGGCCGCGGTGGATTCCGAGGAGTCCTTGGCCTTGCCGGTGACCAGGATCAGCTGGCGGGCGTCCGCGGGGATCTTCGCCCGGGTCTGCTCGCTGACCTCGGGCAGACCCTGGAGGGGGTCGCGCTCGGCAGCCCTCGCGGCGCGCTCCCCGGACGGCGGCCGGGCGTCGGCGGCGGCCGACGCCGCCGCGTTGGCCGGCGGGTTCTGGGCGAGGTACGCCAGCCCGCGCCGAAACCGAGCAGGCCCAGGGCGGCCGCGAAGGCGAGCGGGCGCGAGCCGAGGGCACGCCGGGAACCGCGCCCGGCACGGACCGCGCGCCGCGCACCACCGGCGCGCAAGCGCGGGGTCGGTCGGGACGCCCCGGGTGTGCGGGACGGACGGGACGCGCGGGAGCCGGCTCGGGCGTGCTTGCTCATTGACCCGACCGTACACAGCCGATCTTCATTTTGGTTGACCGGTCAAGCGCCGGGCGTTTCCCCGGCGGGTCGCGCGGCCGGGGACGCGGCCCGTGACGCCCCCGGGGACGCCCCCGGTGACGCGGCCGGGAACCAGACCCGGACCATCAGCCCGCCGCCCGGCTCCGGGTTGGCCCGCGCCGTCAGTTCCGCGCCGTGCGCCCGCGCGATCGACGCGACGATCGAGAGCCCCAACCCGGCTCCCTCGCCCGCCGTGTGCCGCCGCTCCGCCCGCCGCCGGAAGGGCTCCAGCAGGCGCGGCACGTCAGCCGGCTCGATCACCGGACCGGTGTTGGAGACCGTCAGCACCCCCTCCCTGGAGGTCGCCACCTCCAGGCGGCCGCCCGCGCGGTTGTGACGCACGGCATTGGCCAGCAGGTTCCGTACGAGGTGGCCCAGCAGGGTCCGGTCGCCCGCGACGGTCAGCGGCGCGAGGTCCCGTACGACCAGCAGGTCCTGAGGGGACGTCGCCTCGATGCCCGCCAGCTCCGCCTCCGCGAGCCCCGCCAGGTCCACCGGCTCCGTCGCCTCCAGGCCCTCCTCCGAGACGGCGAGCAGGAGCAGCGACTCGACGAGGTGCTGACTGGAGTCCGCGACCTCGATGAGCTTGGAGCGGATCCGGGCCACCTTCTGCGGCGACGGCTCCCCCGCCAGCCCGATCTCGGCGGCCGCCCGCTGGACGGCGAGCGGGGTGCGCAGCTCGTGGGCGGCGTTCGCGGCGAACCGGCGCTGCGCCCCGACCAGGTCCTCCATCCGGTCGAGCATCCCGTCGAAGGTGTCCGCCAGCCGCTTGAGTTCGCCGGGCGGGGCCCGGAGGCCGATCCGCTCGTGGAGGTTGGCGCCGGACAGGCGCCGGGCCGTCTCGGTGATCACGCCGACGGGGCGCAGGACGCGGCCCGCCATCCACCAGGCGAGCCAGATGGACAGGACGGCGAAGACGGCGAGGGCGACGAGGGAGACGACGAGCAGCTCGTGGAGGGTGGCCTGCTCGACGGCCGAGGTCAGGTTGCGGGTGGCCCGCCACTGTTCGAGCTGTTCGGGGGTGGGGGTGGCGCCGGGGTCGAGCTTCTCGGCGGGGACCGGCAGCCGCCGGCCCGGGACCACGGACGGCGGGGTGCCCTCGAAGGCCGGGACGGTGGTGGTGACGGCCCCGCTGATGCGGGTGTAGAGGCCGTTGCGGAGCAGGATGTTGATCAGTGCGATGAGGCCGCCGCCCGCGAGGAGCAGCAGGGAGCCGTAGAGCACGGTGAGACGGGCGCGCTCGGAGTGGAGCACTGCTCTCATCGTGGATCACCGATCCGGTATCCGGCGCCCGGAACGGTCTCGATCAACGGCGGATCCCCCAGCTTGGCGCGCAGCTTGCTCAGGGTCACCCGTACCGCATTCGTGCGGTACGAGGTGTCCTCCTCCCAAACCTGCTCGATCAGGTCGTCGCTGCTGAGGACCGCGCCCTCCGCGCGCAGCAGCGACTCCAGGACGGCGAACTCCTTGCGGGAGAGCGCCAGCCTGCGCCCCTCGCGGGTGGCGGTGCGCCGCGCGACGTCCACGGCCACCCCCGCCCGCTCCAGCACCGGCGGCAGGGCCGGCTGGGCGCGCCGCCCCAGCGCCAGCACACGGGCGAGCAGCTCGTCGTAGGCGAAGGGCTTGGTGAGGTAGTCGTCGGCGCCGAGGCCCAGGCCCTCCACCCGGTCGCGTACGGTCCCGGAGGCCGTCAGCATCAGGACGCGGGTCAGCAGACGCTCGCGCACCACCTGGCGGCAGACCTCGTCGCCGTGCAGGCCGGGCAGGTCGCGGTCGAGGACCAGGACGTCGTACGCGCCCAGGCGCAGGCGGTTCAGAGCCTCCAGGCCGTCGCTCGCCTCGTCCACGGCCAGCGCGTCGCCGCGCAGCCCCTCGGCGATCATCTCCCGCAGGAACTCCTCGTCCTCCACCACCAGAACTCGCATGGCGTCCTCTTTACCCGAGAGGGGCATTTCGCCGTTGTAAGCACGAGCCGTTAGAGAAGCGAAACCCGCTTCTCGCGCACCCTCGGGCCCATGAAGCGATCCACGACCATGACCACGGCCGCGCTCCTCACCGGCCTCACCCTCTTCGTCACCGCGTGCACGGGCGGCGCCGGCGGCTCGGACGGAAAGAAGGACGAGAAGAAGGACTCCTCGAACTCGAGCGGCACGGGGGGCAGCGGTGGCGGTGGCGGCGCGGACGCCGACAACGCCCTCAAGATGCGCAAGTGCCTGCGCGAGAACGGCGTCGACATGCCCGACCCGAAGCCCGGCGAGGACCCGCGCGGAATGACGCTCGGTGCGGGCACGGACCAGGAGGTCCTGAAGAAGGCCATGGACACGTGCGGGATGAAGGGCCCCGGCTCCGGCGGCGAGATCCCGCAGGCGGAGAAGGACAAGGCCCTGAAGCAGGCCAAGTGCATGCGGGACAACGGCTTCGACATGCCGGACCCGGAGTTCAACGGGAACGCGCGGACCGGGTTCTCCATACCCGAGGGCGCCGACAAGGACGCCTTCATGGCCCAGCTGAACAAGTGCGGCGAGGGCCAGTGAGGAAGCGCGGCACGTGGCTCCTGGGCTCGCTGGCCGTCGTACTCGCCGTCACGGGCGGCGGGTACGCGGTCGTGGCCCAGGCCGGGACGGACGGCGGCAGCGGCAGCAGCGGCGGCGGCTCGAACCAGGGCCGCGCGGACGGTCTGCCGGGGGCCACGCAGCCGGTCACGCGCGGGGACCTGAGCTCCGGGTTCACGGTCGACGGAACGCTCGGCTTCGCCAAGGAGCGCAAGCTCAACGCGGTGGGTGCGGGCGGGGCGGGGGGAGCGGGGGCGGGCTCCGGGTCCGGGTCCGGGTCCGGGTCCGCGACCCTGACCTGGGCGGCGCCCGCCGGCTCCTCCGTCGAGCGCGACGGCAAGCTCTACGAGGTCAACGGCAAGCCCGTGCGCCTGATGTACGGCAGCACCCCCGTGTACCGGTCCCTGAAGTCCGGGGACAAGGGCGAGGACGTCAAACAGCTCAAGCAGAACCTCCAGGCCCTCGGCTTCGGCACCGGCCTGGACACCTCGGACGGCACCTTCACCGCCGGGACGGCCACCGCCGTCAAGCGCTGGCAGAAGTCCCACAAGGTGAAGGAGACGGGCGAGGTCGGCAAGGACGACATCGCCTTCGCCTCCGGACCCCAGCGGATCCAGAAGAACGACATGGCCGTCGGCGACGAGGCCGCCGCCGGCAAGCCCGTCATGACCCTGACCGGCACCGAGCGGATGGTCCGCCTGCAGCTGGACGTGGCCAAGGCGGGCAAGGTCAGGACCGGCGACCCGGTGACCGTGAGCCTGCCCGGCGGCGGTACCGCCAAGGGCAGGATCGGCTCGATCGGCGCCACCGCCAACGGCGACGACCCGTCCTCGGGCGGCGGGGGCGGCGGTGGGGGCGGGGGCGGCGGCGGAAACCAGAAGCCGAAGGTCGACGTCGAGATCGCCCTCGACAGCCCCGCCGAGGCCACGGGCCCCGACCAGTCCCCGGTCTCGGTGAGCCTGACGGGCGAAGTCCGCAAGGGGGTGCTCTCCGTACCGGTCAACTCGCTCCTGGCCCTCGCCGAGGGCGGCTTCGGAGTCCAGGTCGTCGAGGACGGCGAGGTCCGCGAGGTCCAGGTCGAGCTCGGCATGTTCGGCAAGGGTCGGGTGGAGGTGAAGGGGGACGCCCTCAAGGAGGGCATGCTCGTAGGAGTCCCCGCGTCATGAACAAGCACGCCCACGCGGTCGTCGAACTGAGCGGGGTCACCAAGGAGTACCCCGGCGGGGTCACGGCCCTGCGCGGAGTCGACCTCACCGTCCTGAACGGCGAACTCCTCGCCATCGTAGGACCGTCGGGCTCCGGAAAGTCCACCCTCCTGCACATCGTGGGAACCCTGGACCGGCCCACCGCCGGCCGCGTCGCCATCGCCGGGTACGACATCGCGAGCCTCTCGGACCGCTCCCTGTCGGCGCTGCGCTCCCGCCACGTCGGCTTCGTGTTCCAGTCCTTCCACCTGGTACCGGGCATCAGCGCCCGGGCCAACGTCGCCGAAGGGCTGCTGTACTCCGGGCTCTCCCGCGCCGAACGCGGACGGCGGGCCGAAAGCGCCCTGGAGCGCGTCGGCCTCGGCGACCGCATGGACCACCGGCCGCACGAGCTGTCCGGCGGACAGAAGCAGCGCGTGGCGATCGCCCGCGCGGTGGCGGGCGAACCGGACCTGCTGCTCGCCGACGAGCCGACGGGCGCACTGGACACGGCGTCCGGCGACTCGGTGATGGAACTGCTGCACGAGCTCAACCAGGACGGAGCCACCATCGCCGTGATCACCCACGACAACGAGATCGCGGCGAGCCTGCCCCGGCAGGTCCGCATCCGCGACGGCGCGATCGTGGCGGACGTGTGGAACGCGGACGCGCTGGGGGTGGGCGCGTAATGGGTGCCCGTACGAAGTCCCGCGCGGCCGAGAAGCAGACGCGCGCCGCCGAGAAGCAGGACCGCGCCGCCGGCAAGAAGGCCCGCAAGCTGTCACCGCCCCGGCTGGGACCCCGGGACGTGTTCCACGTGGGATCGGCGGGCCTGCGCTCGCGGCCCATGCGCGTGTTCCTGTCCGCGCTCGGGATCGCGATCGGCATCGCGACGATGATCGCGGTCGTCGGCATCTCCTCGTCGAGCCAGGCCAAGCTGCTCCAGGAACTCGACAAGCTCGGCACGAACATGATGGTCGCGACCCCCGGCCCGTCGATGTTCTCGGGACAGGACACCAAGCTGCCGAAGGACGCCCCCGGCATGATCGCCCGGATCGGCGGGGTCGAATCGGTCGGCACGACGGGCGACGTGAAGGAGTCCGTCCGCCGCAGCGAGAACATCCCGAAGGAGGAGACCAACGGCATCGCCCTCAAGGCGGCGAAGGACGAGCTCCTGAAGACGCTCCGGGCCCGGATGCACAGCGGAAGCTGGCTCAACGGCGCGACGGGCCGCTACCCGTCCGTGGTCCTCGGACACGTCACCGCCGAGCGCCTGGGCATCACGGGGCCGGGCGGGCAGGTCTTCATCGGCGGGCAGTACTTCACCGTCATCGGCATCCTGGAGCCGATCCCGCTGGCACCGGAGATCGAACGCTCGGCACTGATCGGCTGGGACGCCGCCCAGAGCCTCCTGGGCTTCGACGGCCACCCCACGTCCGTCTACGAGCGCTCCGCCGACGCCCGCGTCCAGCAGGTCCGCGACCTCATCCCCAAGACGGCCAACCCGCAGAGCCCGAGCACGGTCTCGGTCACGGACCCGTCGGCGGCCCTCCAGGCGAAGGCCGCCACCGAGGGCGCCTTCAGCACCCTCCTCCTCGGCCTGGGCGGCATCGCCCTGCTGGTGGGCGGGGTCGGGGTGGCCAACACCATGATCATCTCGGTGCTGGAACGCCGCCACGAGATCGGCCTGCGCCGCTCCCTGGGCGCCACCAAGGGCCAGATCCGCATCCAGTTCGTCACGGAGTCCCTGCTCCTGTCGGGCCTGGGCGGCCTGGCAGGCATCGTGCTGGGCGGCGCGGCCACGGCAGTGTACGCCCGGGCCGGCGACCTCCCCTGGGTGATCCCCCTCTGGGCCGTCACAGGCGGCTTCGCGGCAACCCTGGCCATCGGCACGGTGGCAGGCCTCTACCCTGCGGTCCGCGCGGCAAAGCTGTCGCCGACGCTGGCGCTGCAGGCGGGGTAGGGGCGGGGGGCCCGGCCCCGTTGGCTGGGGGGTGGGTGTGCGGGGTCGGGGGTGGGTGGGT
>NZ_JBEXPT010000050.1:0-42310 GCF_040612195.1 Streptomyces sp. NPDC006450
CGCGGACGCCGGCGCCTGCGCGGCGGCGACGGGTGCCCACGGCCTCACGGAGCCGTCCGCGCGGTCCCCGCAGCCCGCGCCGTCGACACGGTCCGCACCATCCCCGCCGTCCGAGCCGTTGGACCTGTCCGGCCTGTCCCCGCTCTCCGCGCTCTCCACCGAGGGCGCCCTGCGCGCGCTGCGGGCGCGCGGCCTCGCCGCGACCGCCGTCACCACCGACCTTGCCGAGCTGCACCACGACCCGCGCTTCGCCGGTTCGATCAGCCGCGACGCGCACGGTGCCCCCGCCGTTCCCGACCCCTGGAGCTTCGTATGACCGTCGCACTGAACGATCTGCTGCCCGTGGGCCTGCGCCGCTCGTGGGCGGTCGACGGAACCTGTCCCGACCTCGACCTCTACAGCCTCTTCCGGGCCCGCCAGATCGCCGATCTGCACCACACCGCGGTCATCGACGCCAAGGGCACGCTCTGCTACACCGCGCTCGACCGCAAGGTGCGATGTCTGGCCACCGGCCTCGCGGAGCTCGGCGTACGGCCCGGCGACGTGGTCGGCGTCCAGCTCCCCAACGGCCGCAACGCGGTCATCGCCGACCTGGCCCTGGCCGCCCTCGGAGCGGTGGCCCTGCCCTTCCCCGTGGGCCGGGGCGGCCAGGAGGCCCGCTGTCTGCTGCGCCGCGCCGAGGCCGTGGCGGTGATCGCCGCCGTGGAGCACCGGGGCCACCGGCACGCCGCCGACCTGCGGGACCTGGCCCCCGAACTGCCCGCGCTGCGCCATGTGATCGCCGTCGGCGGACCCGCGGGGACGGAGCCTGAAGGAACGATTCGGCTCGCGGAGCTGCTGCGCTCCGACCCGGCCGCCTTCGTGCCCGCCCGGCCCCACCCCGACAGCGCCGCCCGCATCCTGGTGTCCTCGGGCTCGGAGGCGGAGCCGAAGATGATCGCGTACTCCCACAACGCCCTCGCCGGCGGCCGGGGCAACTTCCTCGCGTCGCTGATGCCCGACGGGACGCCGCCGCGCTGCCTGTTCCTCGTACCGCTCGCGTCCGCCTTCGGCTCCAGCGGCACCGCGGTCACTCTCGCCCGGCACGGCGGAACCCTGATCGTCCTCGACCACTTCACACCGGAGGCGGCCCTCGCGGCGGTGCGCGAGCACCGGCCCACGCACGTCCTCGGGGTGCCCACGATGATCCGCATGATGCTCGACCGCCTGGAGGCGGAGGCGTCCCGGGCCGGTGCCGGGGCCGAGGGCAGCGTCGCCCCGCTGCCCGCCCCCACCGCCCTCGTCCTCGGCGGCGCCCCCCTCGACGAGACCACGGCCGAGAGCGCGAGCCGCGCCTTCGGCTGCCCGGTCGTCAACCTCTACGGCTCGGCCGACGGGGTCAACTGCCACACCGGACTGGGCGCGACGGTCCCGGAGTCCGAGGGCACGGGCATCTCCGCGGGCCGCCCCGACCCCCGGGTCGCCGAGATCCGCATCGCGGACACCGAGACGCACGAGCGGCTCCCCGACGGCGCGATCGGGGAGATCATCGCGTGCGGCCCCATGACGCCCATGTGCTACGTCGCCTCCCCCGACCTGGACGCCCGGTACCGCACGCCCGAGGGCTGGGTCCGTACCGGCGACCTCGGCTTCATCGACGACGACGGGATCCTCCACGTCGTCGGCCGCCTCAAGGACATCGTCATCCGCGGCGGCGCCAACATCAGCCCCGCCGAGGTGGAACGGGAGCTCTCCTCGGACCCCCTCGTCCGCGATGTCGTCTGTGTCGGGGTCCCGGACGAGGTGATGGGCGAGCGCCTCGCCGCCTGTGTCGTCCCCCGCGGCACGCGGCTCCCCACCCTCGACTCCCTGGCCGGACACCTCACGCTCCGCGGCCTGGAGCGCCGCAAGCACCCCGAGCACCTGCTCCTGCTGGCGGAGCTCCCGCTCACCCCGGCCGGCAAACCCGACCGCGCGGCGCTGCGCGCCCGGGCCCGCGGAGCCGCCGCGGCCACCGCGACCGTGGCCTCCGCCGTGCCCACCGCGACCGCTGCGGCCGAGACGCCCGCCGAGACGCCCGCCGAGACGCCCGCCGAGACGCCCGCCGGCGTGGGCGCGTAGACGAGGGCGGGGCGGCCCCGAGCGGACCGCCCCGCCCGGTACCGCCCCGCCCGGCGCCGCCGGACCCTACTGAGCGGCGGCGCCCGTCTTGCCCATGGCCTTCTTCAGCTCGGCCCCCGCGTTGCGGTAGACCGGCAGCAAGTCCAGGTCGTTCCCGGGGTAGTTGATGATCTGCACCTGTCGCGCGCCGGAGTCGGGCAGGACGGCTCCGGTCGACATGTGCGCGTTGTCCAGTACCAGCGCGGGCTTCTTCGCCGACAGCTCGGCCAGCTGCGCCGGGGTCACCGCCTCGGGGCCGTAGGTGCCCACCGGGGTGGCGCCCGCCAGCTTCGCGGACCAGGCGGTGAACACCTGGCTCACGACGGCCGGGCTCTTGCCGCCGGGCCAGGCGGCCTGGACGTCCTTCGCGACCCGCCCGTACTCGGCGTCGAAGTCCGCGGTCCACTTCGCCGCGGCGGCCTGGGTCCCGAACAGCGCGCCCAGCCGCGTGACTTCGGCCTTGACCTTGTCGGCGTCGTTGTCGAGGTTCACCTCCACCAGCTCCGCCTTCGACCCCGCGGCCTCCTTGATCTTCGCGGCGTACGGCTCGAACGGCGCGTACAGCACGAAGTCGGCCCCGGCGACGGCGGCGAGGTCGGAGGGCTTGGGGTCGTAGTCCGGCGCGTGGTGCACGGACTGCGGCACGATCACCTTCACGTCCTGCGCGCCCGCGGCCTTGGCGAAGGCACCCTCCCAGGTGGTCGTCACGACGACGACGGGCTTGCCGCCCGCGGGGGCGCTCCCCCCACCGCTCCCCCCACCGCTCCCGCCACCACTGCTCCCGCCGTCGGTGCCGCAGCCGGCCGTCAGTGCCAGTGCCGAGGTCAGTGCGAGGAAGAGGGCGATGCGGGCCGTGCTGCTGCTGCGGACGCGGGTTCGGGGCGCCATGAGCGGATTCTCCGTTCGGGTACGAGGTGCACCGCGAGGACGAGCGCCCCCGCGGTCAGGACGAGGACGGGCCCGGGGGGCCAGTCCAGCAGGAGGGCGACGAGGAAGCCGGTCAGGTTCACGAAGACGCCGATGGCCACCGCCCACCCGGTGATCGATTTCAGCGAGGTCCCCAGCCGGCGCGCGGCCAGGGCGGGCAGCAGGGTCAGGGCGTCGACCAGCAGGGCGCCGGTGAGCTTGATGGCTCCGGCGACCGCGACCGCGACGAGCACCAGCAGCACGGTGGTCAGCGCCCGCACGGGCACGCCCGAACACTGCGCGAGCTCACGGTCGTACAGCAGCAGAGCCACCTCGCGGCGCCGCCACCAGAACAGGCCGGGTACGAGGACGGCCAGGACGCCGAGCACCACGAGATCGGCGCCGCCGACGGACAGGATCGAGCCCCACAGCAGCGCGAACGCGCCCGAGGCGTTGACCCCCGAGACCGCGAGGAGCAGCAGCGCGGCGGCGATCGCCAGGCTCATCAGCAGCCCCATCGCCCCGGACAGCCCGTCCGGGGTCCGGGCCAGCGGGGCGACCCCGGCTCCGGCGAGGGCGCAGGCCACCAGCGCGCACAGCATGGGGTCCAGTCCGGTGAGCAGCCCGACGGCGATGCCCAGCAGGGCGACGTGCATCATCGCGAAGCGCACCGGCATGATGTCCAGCCCGACGATGACCACCCCGATCACGGGCAGTCCGACGGCGGCCAGCAGCAGGGCGAAGCCCGCCCGCTGCACGGGGGCCAGTTGCAGGAGGGTGCCGAGGTCGGCGGCCGCGAGGGTGGCGCTCACCGGACCTCCCGCAGCCGGCCGGCGGCCATCTCCAGGACCCGGTCGCAGCGTTCCGCGAGCGCCCGGTCGTGCGTGACGACGACGAGCGTCACGGGCAGGGCCGCCAGTACGTCGGCGGCCTCGTCCTGCCCTGCGAAGTCCAGGGCGGCGGTCGGCTCGTCGGCGAGCAGTACGCCGGCCCCCGCGGCCACGCAGCCGATCGCCCGGGCCAGGTACATCCGCTGCAACTGCCCGCCGGACAGGGTGTGCAGCGGCCGCCCGGTCAGCGGCCCCACCCCCAGCCGGTCGGCGGCCTCGGCGGCCGCGCGGGGGTCACCGCCGCTGGCGAGGAGCTCGCCGCCCAGGAGCGGGAAGCGTCCGGCGGCGGGCTTCTGCGGGATCCACGCGCACGCCCGCCGCCGCCAGGCCGGGTCGCCCGCACGGCCGCCGACCAGGATCTTCCCGCTGACCTGCGCGTGCAGTCCGAGTACGGCGCGCAGCAGGGTGGTCTTGCCCGATCCGTTGGTGCCGGTCAGCGCGACGCGCTCGCCGGCGGCGATCTCCAGGTCGACGCCGGTCACGGCCTCGACCCGCCCGTGCCGGCAGCCCACCCCCTCCATCCGCACGTCCAGCCCGCCCATCCCACGCCCCTCCGCTGTCACCGGCCCCGTCTCTGCGTGGAGTTGGTCGGCCGGCGGGGTCCCGCGGTTCCAGCGATCCGCGTTCTGCCGGCGGCGGCCCGGCACGGGGGCCGGGGCACTGGCGGGTTCGCGCCGTCGAGCCGCGCGGGACCGGCCATTCCGCGGGGGCGTTCCGTTTCCTACAAGCGTTCCGTTCCACCCCGGGCCATGATCGCGCCGCCACCTCCCGTGGTGATCAACACGCCTCTGACCAAAGGGAGTCGAGCCATGTCCGAGCACGTCCGCGCCCCTCGTCGCGCCCCTCGCCCCACCCTGTGCCGCGCCACCCGCCGGACCGCGCTCTGGCGCCGCGCCCTGGCGAGCGCCGTCGTCCTGGCCGCGACCGGAACCGTCCTTGCCGCCACCCCGCAGCCCGCCCGCGCCGCGCTGCCGGCGCAGTCGATAGCCGACCCCGTGCACTACTGGAACGACGTGCTGCAGAACGTCTTCCGCCGGGTCGGCGGCGGGCCCGTTCCGATGGCTCGCGCCGCCGCGATGATGAACGCCGCGATCTACGACGCGGAGTCCTCGTACCAGCTGAAGTGGAAGGGCAAGATCACCTCGGAGCCGTACATCCAAGCGGTGAGCTACGTCGGCTGGGCCGAGGGCCCGGACGAGGAGGAGCGCGTCATCGGCCGTACCGCCTACAACATCCTCCTCGGCCTCTACGGCAACAAGCAGAGCCGCTACGCGGACCAGACCCAGTACCTCGACTCGCGTTTCCGCGAGCGATTCGGCACCGAGCCCACCTCGGGCGACTTCCTCGACCTCTCCGTGGTCGGCACGATGGTCAAGCAGATGACGGACGCCCGCACCGGCGACGGCTCCGACAACCCCCAGGTCTACGTGGCGGACCACAAACCGGGCGCGTGGCGGCCGACGAGCTACCCGGACATGCCCGACGCCTCCTGCGACGAGGACAGCGACGCGATCAGCCCCTTCTACGGCCAGGTCAAGCCGTTCTCGCTGGCCTCCGGCTCGCAGTTCCGCCCCACCACCCTGACCCGGTACGGCTCGTACGAGGCCCTGGTGGCGAGCGACGAGTACAAGCGGCAGGTGGAGGCGGTCCGGACGGCCGGCGCCGACACACCGACGGCGGCCACCCCGGTGATCAACCGGACCCCGGACCAGCTCGCCGCGGCCTGGTTCTGGGCCAACGACAACAACGGCACCTACAAGCCGCCGGGCCACATGCTCCAGGCCACCCGTGAGGTGGCCAAGGCCCGAGGCCTCGGGGTCTACGCGAACGCCCGGCTCTTCGCCCTCGTCTCCATCGCCATGGCCGACACCGGAATCGCCGTCCGCGACGCCAAGTTCGCGACCCCCATCGACCTGTGGCGGCCCGTCTCGGCGGTCCGCGAGGGCGGCCTCGACCCCCAGTGGAAGCCGCTGCTGAAGAGCCCGACGGGCGTCAACGTCAGCCCGTGCTTCCCCGCGTACGTCTCCGGCCACGCGTCCTTCGGCGGAGCCTGGGCCGGGGTCATGAAGCGCTACTTCGGCAGCGACGACATCTCCTTCGACCTCACCACCGACGAACCGCAGTCCCCGGTCAGAACCCGCCACTTCACCAGCTTCAGCGCGGCCGGCAAGGAGGACGCCGACAGCCGCGTCTGGCTCGGCGTCCACTACCCGTGGGACGCCACGGACGGCCTCGCCATGGGAGACAAGATCGCGAACCAGGTCTTCACCACGAAGCTCCGTACGCTCTGACCCGACCTGCGGGCCCGGACCGCGGTCCCGGCCTGGTGGGCCCGATCTGGCAGGGCTCTGGCAGGCCCGGTCTGACGGGCCCGGTCTGACGGGCCCGGTCACCCCGGCCGGAGGACGTAAGCCTTTCGTCATCCGGCCGGGTCTGGCCCCCGCCCGCGCCCGGGCGTTGAATTCCCATGACGGCCGGCCGTCCGGCCGAACGCGAGGAAGGGCACGACGAGTGACGCAGAACCCGACGCCGAACCAGCCGCAGAATCCGATGCCGAACCCGGCGCACACCGAGTCGCGTAACCCGGTGAAGAGGCGGGGCGGACGTCGGCTCCTGGCCGTACTCGCCCTCCCGGCGGCCCTCCTGCTGGGCCTCGGCCTGTACTGGTTCCAGCCGTGGAAGCTCTGGCAGGACGCCACCGTCCACGAGTCGCTCCCGGCGGCGTCCCCCTCCGCGGCCGCGCCCCCGACCACCCGCTCGCCCGCCGAGGGGGCTCCCGGCACCGCGCCCGCCACTCCGCAGACCCTCGCCCAGGGCACGCTGATCAGCCACGAGCACACCACCACGGGCACCGCCAAGCTCATCCGGCTCCCGGACGGCTCCCACACCCTGCGCCTGGAGAACCTCGACACCAGCAACGGCCCGGACCTGCGCGTCTGGTTGACGGACGCCCCGGTGAAGGAGGGGACGGCGGGCTGGCGGGTGTTCGACGACGGCGCATACGTCAGCCTGGGCAAGCTCAAGGGCAACAAGGGCGACCAGAACTACGCGATCCCGGCCGGCGTGAACCCGTCCGACTACGGCAGCGTCACCATCTGGTGCGACCGCTTCGACGTCTCCTTCGGCGCGGCGGCCCTCACGACCGTGTGAGCCGCGGCCGTGTGAGCGGCGGCCGCCCGGACGCCGCCATGTCACCCTTGTCCCCGCACCAAGGACGCGTCACGGGCGCGCCGGGATCGGGGGAGACACGGTGGCGGGACCACAAGCACCGGCGAGTCATCTCTCCGGCTACGCCGAGTTGCTCGTCGACGCCTGCGCCACGGGCCGCCGGCTGACCCGCGCGGAGCTGGAGTCGCGTCGTGCGCAAGGGGAGCGGGCGGCGGAGGCCGGGCTGCCGCTCCGCGCGCTGATACGCGATCACCTGGCCGCGGCGCAGCTCGTACGGCCCCTCCCCGCATCCGGTCCGCTCCTGGCGGCCGTCGAACAGGCGGTGGACGCCTTCGTCGAGGGCTACGAACGCGCCCAGCACCAGGCCGTCCGCCAGGAGGAGGCGGCGCGCCGCGAGTTCATCGACGACCTCCTCTACGGCGGCAGCGACCTGGGCCGGCTGGCGGAGCGGGCCGGGCGCTTCGGGCTGCGCCTCTCCCCGTCGCACGGCGTCGCCGTGGCCACCGGCCCCGAGACCTACGGTGACGGCTACCCCATGGCACGCGGGATCGAGTCGGCGGTCCTCGCCCGGTTCCCGGGCCGGCAGATCCTGCTGACCACCAAGGACGGCCGGCTGATCTGTGTGGCACCGGGGGACCAGCCCGAGGTCCTGGAGTACTTCGCGAAGCGGGCCCACGCGGCCACCGACGGCGGCCGGGTCGGGATCGGCCGCTCGCACCCGGGCGCGGGCGGGGTCGCCCACTCCTACGAGGAGGCCCTGGGCGCACTCGACCTCGCCCACCGGATGGACCTGGACGGACCGGTGCTCCACGCCGTCGACCTGCTCGTCTTCCCGGTGCTGACCCGGGACCGGCAGGCCATGGCCGATCTGGTCGAGAGCACCCTCGGCCCCCTGCGCACGTCCCGCGGCGGTGCCCAGCCGCTCCTGGACACGCTCACCGCGTACTTCGACAGCGGCTGCGTGTCCACCGAAGCGGCCCGGCGCCTCTCCCTCAGCGTGCGCGCGCTGACGTACCGGCTGGAACGCATCCACAGCCTCACCCGGGCCGACCCGGCCGATACGCTGAACCGCTACACGCTCCAGACGGCGGTGATCGGCGCCCGCCTGCTCGGCTGGCCGGGCAGCGACGCGTGACCTGAGCCCCGTGCGTCAAAGCGACGTAAAGATTGCCGACAGCAGGCAATGCGCGGAGCGCCTCCCAAGTGACACGATGCGGGTGTCCGGCGGGAACGCCACCGGGTGGGGAGGCGCGTTCATGGGTTTGTTTCTTGGTCTCGGCATTGCGGGGATCGTGCTGCTGGCCCTGTCCCTGCTCCTGGACGGCGTGCTGGAAGGCGTCTTCGACGGTGCGCTCAGCGCACTGTTCGACGGCTGGCTGTCCCTCCCGGTGCTCGCGGGCTTCGTGTCGATGCTCGGGTTCACCGGGGCGATCGTGCTCGGGACCACGGGGTTCGGGCCGGGCCCGGCAACCGTCGCGGGCGTCCTCGCGGGAGCCTGCGCGGCCTGGGCGACGTACCGCCTGAGCCGCGCCCTGATGCGGGACCGCAGCGGGGCCGCCCCGCACCAGGACTCCCTCATCGGCTCGACCGGGACCGTGGTCACCTCGATCCCGGCCTCCGGCTACGGCGAGGTCCTCCTGCGCCTGGCCGGCCAGCCCGTGAAGTACGCGGCCACGGCCGAGGGCCCGCTGGCCCGCGGCGCGGAGGTGTGGGTGACGGCGGCTCCGTCGTCCACCTCGGTCACCGTCCGCGCCGTCGAGCACTGAGACACCCGCCCGTCCACCCACCCACCCGACCTAACCACCCACCCACACCGATCTGCCCCCACGGGGGAGGCAGGGGGGATCCGCCATGAGCCCAGTCGTCATCACCGCGGTCGTCGGAGTCTTCGTACTCCTCGTCCTGCTCGCCCTGGTCGTCGTCACGCGCTACAAGGTCGCCGGGCCCAGTGAGGCGTTCCTGATCACCGGCCGGCGCGGCAAGAGCTCCACCGACCCGGAGACCGGGCGGATTTCCACCGACAACAGCGGCCAGAAGGTCGTGGTCGGCGGCGGAGTCTTCGTCGTCCCCTTCGTGCAACAGCGCTACACCCTGGACCTCTCGAGCCGCCACATCCCCGTCGCCGTACGCGGCGCGGTCACCCTGCGCGGGATCAAGGCCAACCTCGAAGGCGTCGCGATCGTCAAGGTCGGCGGCAACGAGGACGCCATCCGGGCCGCCGCCCAGCGTTTCCTGCAGCAGCAGGACGGCATCGTCGGCTTCACCCAGGAAGTCCTCTCGGGCGCCCTGCGCGCCATCGTCGGCCGCATGTCGGTGGAGGACATCATCCGTGACCGAGCCGCCTTCGCGGGGCAGGTCGCCGAGGAGGCGGAGGCCAGCCTGTCCGGGCAGGGCCTGGTCCTGGACGCCTTCCAGATCCAGGACATCACCACCGAGGGGTCCTACCTGGAAGACCTCGGCCGTCCCGAGGCCGCCCGCGCCAAGCAGGAGGCCGACATCGCCGAGGCCAACTCCCGCCGCGCCGCCGAACAGGCCCGTCTGAAGGCCGAGGAGGAGATCGCGGTCGCCGAACGCACCCTGTACCTGCGCCAGGCGGAGATCAAGGCCGAGACCGACGCGGCAGCCGCCCAGGCCAACGCCGCCGGCCCGCTGGCCGAGGCCGACCGGCAGCAGCAGATCCTCGCCGAGCAGGAGAAGGTCGCCGAGCGCCAGGCCGCCCTGACCGACCGCCAGCTCGACACCCAGGTCCGCAAGCCGGCCGACGCCCGCCGCTACGAGGCCGAGCAGGAGGCCGAGGCCAAGCGGGTGGCCCGCGTCAAGCAGGCCGAGGCCGAACGCCTCGCGGCGATCGCCGCCGCCCAGGGCGAGGCCGAGCGCGCCCGCCTCACCGGTGAGGGCGAGAAGCAGCGCCGCTCCGCCCTCGCCGAGGCCGTGCGCCTGGAAGGCGACGCGGAGGCCGCGGCCATCCTGGCCAAGGGCACGGCCGAGGCCGAGGCCATGCGGAAGAAGGCCGAGGCCTTCGAGACGTACGGGGACGCGGCCGTGATCCAGATGATGGTCGAGGCACTCCCGCAGGTCGTGGCCAAGGCCGCGGAACCCCTCTCCGCCATCGACAAGATGACCGTCATCTCCACCGACGGCGCGAGCAAGCTCTCCCGCACGGTCACCGACAACGTCGCCCAGGGCATGGAGCTCCTGAGCTCCACCACCGGCGTGGACCTGGCCCAGCTCCTGAAGGGCCTCACCGGGAGCGCCCCGAAGGCCCCCGCCACACCGGGCGCGCCCGCCGTCAACGGGAAGATCGAGATCACCGGCTGACCCCTGGTGAAACGACCGTGGGGCCCGCTGCCGAGCAGCGGGCCCCACGCCTGCGGCCGCGTCCGACCGTGCCGCAGCCGCCTCGTCGCGGGACAATGACCCCCATGACGACCCCCGCGACCCCGATGGACACCGTCACGCTGGAGCGCCGCATCGCGGCCCGCCCCGAAACCGTCTTCGGCCTGTTCAGCGACCGGGAGAAGTGGCTGTCCTGGATGGGCGCCGACGGGGCGTTCTCCTTCGAGCCCGGCGGCCCGTACCGCACCCGGCTCACCGGCGAAAGCGTGGCATCCGGCCGCTTCGTGACGGTCGACCCGCCCGAGCGGCTCGTCTTCACCTGGGACTGGCAGGAGGCCGGCACGCCGGCGGCCGGCTCCACCACGGTGGACATCACCCTGGAACCCACCACCGGAGGCACCCTGCTCCACCTGATCCACAGCGGCCTGCCCACGGCGGAGGCGTGCGAAGCGCACGCGGAGAGCTGGCAGCACTACGTCGACCGCCTCGCCCTCCGCGCCGAAGGCACCGACCCCGGCCCGGACCCCTGGACGCACCGGCCCCCGAACTGAGGCCGCCTGCACGGAGAACAGCCTCCAGAAACGCAGAAAGGGCCTGACCCGCAATGCGGATCAAGCCCTTGACCTGGTCTTACGAAGTCGGGGTGGCGGGATTTGAACCCACGACCTCTTCGTCCCGAACGAAGCGCGCTGCCAAGCTGCGCTACACCCCGATGTCCACCCTTGCAGCGCTTGCTGCCCTGGCGACATCGATTACTTTAGCGGACCCTCGGCCGGAGACGAAATCCGGTTTTCGCGCGCCGGGCGGTAGCGGTCCGCCAGGACCAGGGCGAGGCCGAGGGCGTAGAAGACGAGGCCCAGGACCACCGCGTTCAGCGCGACCTTCGCGTAGCCGTACTGGGCTGCGTCGATGAAGGGGTACGTGTACCGGGTCGGGACGTCGGGGGAGAGGAGGGCGCCGCGGATCAGCGCGAAGACCACGTAGAGCAGGGGGTACGCCAGCCACTGCGCGGCGTAGCGCGGGCGCAGGGTGCGGGGGGCGGTCAGGAGGAGGAAGTCCAGGGCGGCGCCGATGGGGGTGACCGTGTGGAGGAGCTGGTTGGAGACGGACTTGGCGCCGGACAGCTTGTCCAGGTCCTCGAGCACGTTGAAGGGGCTCGACGGGTTGGCCAGGACCAGGTGGAAGACCAGCCCGGTGATCAGGATGAAGAGGAGGACCCCGCCCCGCCAGAAGGGGGCCACGTCCGGCTCGCGCCGGTGGACCCGGACGGCGGAGAGCCCGTAGACGACCGCGACCAGGATGTTCGTCCAGATCGTGAAGAAGCTCAGGACCACGGGCACGCTGCCGTACGCGCACTCGATGACCAGGCCGACGACGGCCGCGGCCGCGATCAGCGCACGGAAGGCGACGGTCGGGAGGCGGGGAGCGGCAGGTGTGATCATCCGGTCAACGTACTCGGCCGGACGGCCGGCGTTAGGCCTTCGGGGTCAGTGTCAGCAGTGTCGCCTCGGGCGGGCACGCGAAGCGCACCGGGGTGAAGCGGTTGGTCCCGCAGCCCGCCGATACGTGGAGGTACGCGCGCTGTCCCTGCGTCTCGTGCGTCGAGAGCCCCTTCACCCGCTTCGTGTCCAGGTCGCAGTTGGTGACGAGGGCCCCGTAGAAGGGGATGCACAGCTGCCCGCCGTGCGTGTGGCCCGCCAGGATCAGCGGGTAGCGGTCGGCGGTGAAGGCGTCGAGGACCCGCAGGTACGGGGCGTGGACGACGGCCATCGAGAAGTCCGCGTCCGCCTCCGGGCCGCCCGCGACCTTCGCGTACCGGTCGCGCTTGATGTGCGGGTCGTCCAGGCCGGTGAAGGCCAGCTCCAGGCCGTCGAGCTTGAGCCGGCCCCGGGTGTTGGTGAGGTTCATCCAGCCGGCCGCGTCGAAGGCGTCCCGCATTCCCTCCCACGGGTTGTGGACGGCCCCGACGACCGGCGCGTTGCCGTTCAGCCCGTGCCGGCCCTGGGTCTTCTCGATCAGGTAGCGCCCGGGATTGCGCATCCGGGGGCCGTAGTAGTCGTTCGATCCGAAGACGTACACGCCGGGGAAGTCCATCAGCGGGCCGAGCGCGTCGAGCACTTCCGGCACGCCCTCCGTGTCGGAGAGGTTGTCGCCCGTGTTCACCACGAAGTCGGGGCGCAGCCCGGCGAGCGACTGCAGCCACGCGCGCTTCTTGCGCTGACCGCCGACCATGTGGATGTCCGAGACCTGCAGGACGCGCAACGGACGCATCCCCGGCGGGAGCACGGGGACCGTGACCCGGCGCAGGCGGAAGGACCGGGCTTCGAAACCGGCGGCATAGGCCAGACCGGCGGCCCCCGCCGCGGCGATCCCGGCGGTGACCTTCAGGGGTACTCCGTAACGCGCACGCATGTCCTCATGTTCGCAGACCCGGCAAGCACGCCGGGAAACCGGCGGGCGCCCGAGCCCCCGCACCTGGCAGACTCGGGGCATGACCACGCTCAAGGCCAAGCTCCAGGAAGACCTCACCACTGCCATCCGCGCGCGCAACGAGCTCGCCTCGTCCACGCTGCGCCTGACCCTGTCCGCCATCACCAACCAGGAAGTCGCGGGCAAGGAAGCCCGGGTGCTCTCCGACGAGGAAGTCCTCAAGGTGATCGCCAAGGAGGCGAAGAAGCGCCGCGAGGCCGCGGAGGCCTTCGCGCAGGGTGGCCGTCCCGAGCAGGCCGCGCGGGAGACCGCCGAGGGCG
This sequence comes from Streptomyces sp. NPDC006450, assembly GCF_040612195.1. NCBI lineage: Bacteria > Bacillati > Actinomycetota > Actinomycetes > Kitasatosporales > Streptomycetaceae > Streptomyces > Streptomyces sp. NPDC006450. Next base: position 13,190 of record NZ_JBEXPT010000050.1, read on the forward strand.
AGTTCCTCGACACCTACCTCCCCAAGCAGCTCGGTGAGGCCGAGCTCGACGCGATCGTGGCGCAGGCCGTCGAGGAGGCCAAGGCGGCGGGCGCCGAGGGGCCGCGGGCCATGGGCGCCGTCATGAAGATCGTGAACCCGAAGGTCGCGGGTCTGGCGGAGGGCGGGCGCGTCGCCGCCGCCGTCAAGAAGCACCTGTCCTAGTACGCACGCGGTTCCCGTAAGGGAAACGGGGAGGGCCCCCACCGATCCGGATGCGGATCTGGTGGGGGCCCTCCCTCGTTCTTCGCCGTGGGACCTGACGGGGCCTGCGGGACCTACGGTCCTGCGGCCCCTGATCGACGGGTCCTAGTCGCGGCCGCCGATGAAGCCCGGCGGGAAGCTGATCCCGCCGAGCGGGTCGGTCCCGCCCGTGCCGCCGTCGTTCCCGCCGGTGGTTCCGCCGGCCGTCTGCCCGCCGGGACGCCCGTCACCGGGCTTGCCGTCCCCGCGGCCCGGCTTGCCGGGCTTACCGGGCTTGTTGGGCTTGCCGCCGGGGGAGGGGCTCGGGGTGTCGGGGATGTTCACCGTGACGAAGCTCGGGGCCTCGCGGCCGGAGAGCGCGCCGGAGACGGCCTGCTTCCAGATCGGGCCGGGCAGGCCACCACCGAAGACCTTGTCGTAGTACTGGCCGCCGATGGTGATGTTCTCCATCGACACCTGCTTGGCGCCGCCGGAGCCGACCCAGGTCGCGCCGGACATGTTCGGGGTGTAGCCGACGAACCAGGCGTTGTAGCGGCTGTCGGTGGTACCCGTCTTGCCCGCGCTCTGCCGGTCCGTCAGACCCGATCGCTGGCCCGTGCCGGAGTCGACCACGCCGAGCAGCAGGGTGTTGATGGTGTCGGCGGTCGTCTCGGTCATCGCACGGCCGCACTTGGACTTCGGGACCGTCAGCGCCTTGCCGTGCGAGTCGGTGATCGACTCGATGGTGACCGGGGTGCAGTACACGCCACGGTTGGCGAAGGTGGCGTAGGCGTTGGCCATGGTCAGCGGCGACATGCCCTCACTGCCGAGCGCGATGGCCGGGACCTCGGGGAGCTTGGCGCCGTTGGCCGGGATCACACCGAGCTTGGTGGTCATCTCGGTGACGGGGCACAGGCCCACCTCGGAGATCATTTCCACGAAGTAGGTGTTGACCGACTTGGCCATCGCCTCCTTCATCCCGTACGGGCCGACCTCGGACTCGGTCTCGTTCTCCACCTTCGCCCGGTCGGTGTTGACCCACGGCTTGTCGCTGCAGGTCTTCACCGGGCTCGGGTAGTCCATGTCGTACGGGGACTGGTACATCTTCGTCGGCGGCAGTCCGCCCTCCAGGGCCGCGGCCGCGACGAACGCCTTGAAGGTGGAGCCCGTCGGGAAGCCGAAGTTCGAGCCGCCCATCTTCTTGTCCACCGAGAAGTTGATCTGGGTCTCGTTCTTGCCGAAGCCGTACGGCTTGGACTGCCCCATGGCGAGGACCCGCCCGGTGCCGGGCTGGACGAGGGTGACGGCCGTGGCGACCTTGTCGTCCTGGTCCACGTGGTCCTTGATGGACTCGTTGACGGAGTCCTGCGACTGCGGGTCCAGGGTCGTGCGGACCGTCAGGCCGCCCTGGTTCCAGACCTTCGCACGCTCCTCGCGGGTCTTGCCGAAGGCGGTGTTGTCGAGGAAGGTGTTGCGCACGAAGTCGCAGAAGAAGCCCGCGCCCTTGACGGCGGTGATGCAGCCGTTCTTCGGCTTGGTCACCTTCAGCTGGACCGGCTTGGCCTTCGCCGCGTCCGCCTCGGCCTGGGAGATGTCCCTTATGTCGGCCATCCGCTGGAGGACGATGTTGCGGCGCTTCATCGCTTCCTGCGAGTCGTTCAGCGGGTCGTACCGGCTCGGCGACTGGACCACGCCCGCCAGCAGCGCCGACTCCTCCAGGGTCAGGTCCTTGGCGGCCTTGCTGAAGTAGCGGTGGGCGGCGGATTCGATTCCGTACGCCTGCTGGCCGAAGTACGTGATGTTGAGGTAGTTCTCGAGGATCTTCTTCTTCCCGAGCTCCTCCTCGACCTGGATCGAGTACTTCAGCTCGCGGATCTTGCGCCCGAGGCTCTTCTCCTGCGCCTCGCGCACCTTCGTCTCGTCGTCGCCGGCCTCTTCGACGAAGACGTTCTTCACGTACTGCTGCGTCAGCGTCGACGCGCCCTGCGCCGCGCCGCCCTCCTGGGCATTGCGGTTGACCGCACGCAGGATGCCCTTGAGGTCGACCGCGCCGTGCTCGTAGAAACGGGAGTCCTCGATCGCGACGATGGCCTTCTGCATGTACGGGGAGATGGCCGTGATCGGAACCACCTGCCGGTCACGCGAATAGACCGTGGCGATCAAGCCACCCTCGGAGTCCAGAATCGTGGTGCGCTGGCTCAACGGTGGTGTCTTGAGATTGGCCGGGATCTCATCGAACCCTTCGACCGTGCCCTTGGCCGCGAGCCCCAGGGCGCCTGCGCCCGGGATCGCGATCCCCGCGAGTACAACTCCGGAGAGAACGGACACACCGAGGAACTTGGCGGCCTGCTGTGGCCCCGTGAGCCCGCCGCCCGAGCGCTTCTTTCCCATGGAGGGCAGCCTACGTTCTCATTCGCCGGACACGCGCGAATGCCTTGGCCTAAGCTGTCCTCAACTGTCACAGCAGTGCGGTGGGACATCAACCCCTCGGCTTGTTTTTCACCCTTCCCGAATGGGGTGGACGCATGTCCGAATCTCGCCTCCTGTGATCAGCATGCCCGTCGATTTCACCCAAATCGCCGGAATGGTCGGGCATGTCGCACGATCACTCCGTCGGGTGATCTGCCGCTTACCCATAGTCCGTTCGGACCATTCAAGATTGGGCCCGTCGGGGGTGTTGCACTGTGCCCGCCTTCCGTAACGTCCTCAACTGGCAGCGGTGAATATGCCGCTACCGCCGTGGGGGAGCCTCGATTCGGGAGAGGACGGCGCCGGGATGGGCTGGGTTACCGACTGGAGTGCGCAGGCAGCCTGCCGCACTACCGATCCGGATGAACTGTTCGTTCAAGGAGCGGCACAGAACAGGGCCAAGGCGGTGTGCACCGGATGTCCGGTGCGGACCGAGTGCCTGGCCGACGCGCTCGACAATCGTGTCGAGTTCGGAGTGTGGGGCGGAATGACCGAGCGGGAACGACGTGCGCTGTTGCGCCGGCGTCCCACCGTCACCTCGTGGCGGCGACTGCTCGAAACCGCACGCACGGAGTACGAGCGCAGTACGGGCATCCTCACCATGGATGCCGATGAGGAGATCGACGTTCCGTACGAGACGTACGCGGCAGCCGGGTAGACCACCCGGGCGCCACGTCGTAGGAACGCCTACGCTCCGGCCGGAACCCCGGCCGCGAGTCGCTCTCCGATAGCCCGCAGCCCGGCGAGGTCGTGTACGTCGCCGGGCAGGGCGGCCACTTCGGCCACCGCCACCTCGGGGTGCAGCGAGGTGAAGCGGTCACGCGTGCGCTGTTCGCGCGCGATGACCTGCATGCGCTCCGCGTGCAGGCGGAGCAGCCCTGCCGTGATCACGTCGGCGTCTACGGCGTCGGCGCCGGTCTCCTGCCCGCGGCTGTCGCCGTCGGTGCCGGTTTCGGAGACGCCCTCCGTGCCGGTGTCCGTGTCCGTGTCCCTGGAGTCACGAAGTCCAGCTTTCCCGGACTCCTGATCCACAATGCCGCCCTCTTCAAGATTCTCCGCGGCGGCCAACGCCCGCTCCGCGGAGAGCTGTTCGGCGTCGCTGCCGTGCACCCGGTTCAGTACGAGCCCGGCCAGCGGCATCCGCTCCGCGGCCAGCCGCTCCACGAAGTACGCGGCCTCGCGCAGCGCGTCCGGTTCGGGCGCGGAGACCACGAGGAACGCTGTGCCGGGAGCCTGCAGGAGCTGGAAGGTCGCGTCCGCGCGGGTGCGGAAGCCGCCGAACATGGTGTCCATGGCTGCCACGAAGGTCTGTACGTCCTTCAGCAGCGAGGCACCCATCAGCTTGCTCAGCGTGCCCGTCATCATCGACATGCCGACATTGAGGAACTTCATCCCCGCCCGGCCGCCCACCTTCGCCGGAGCCATCAGCACCCGGATGAACTTCCCGTCCAGGAAGGATCCCAGTCGGCCCGGCGCGTCCAGGAAGTCCAGCGCGGAGCGGCTCGGCGGGGTGTCCACCACGATCAGGTCCCAGTCGTCCCGGGCCCGCAGCTGCCCCAGCTTCTCCATCGCCATGTACTCCTGCGTGCCGGCGAAGCCGGCCGACAGGGACTGGTAGAAGGGGTTGGCGAGGATGGCCTGGGCGCGCTCGGGGTCGGAGTGGCCCTCGACGATCTCGTCGAAGGTCCGCTTCATGTCGAGCATCATGGCGTGCAGCTCGCCGCCCTCGGCGCCCTGCACGCCGGGCGCGCCCTGCACCCCCGTCACCCTGCGCGGGGTGTTGTCGAGCGAGTCGATCCCCATCGACTGGGCCAGCCTGCGCGCCGGGTCGATGGTCAGGACGACCACCTTGCGCCCGCGCTCGGCCGCCCGTACCCCGAGCGCCGCCGCGGTCGTGGTCTTGCCGACCCCGCCCGCACCGCAGCACACGATGATCCGCGTCTGCGGATCGTCCAGCAGCCGGTCGACATCCAGCCGCGGGGGAGCGTCCATCGTCGCCTCCGTGGTCCCGGTCCCGATCATTCCTCGCCCACCTGCTTCCGCAGCTCCGCGGCGAGCCCGTAGAGCCCGGCCAGGTCCATCCCCGCGCCGAGCATGGGGAGTTCGTACATCGGCACGCCCAGCCCCGCCAGTACGGTGCGCTGGGCGCGCTCCAGCTCCACCCGGCTCGCGTGCTCGGAGGCCTGCGCGAGCAGCGGGTCCACCAGCCGTTCGGCCAGCCCGCCGCGCCGGGCGCTGCCGAGGCCGGCCCGGGACAGCGCTCTGGAGACGTCGGAGCGGCTCTCGCCGGCGGCGCGCAGGGCGTCCTCGTCGAGGTGGTGCGGCCGGACCATGTTGACGACGACCCGCCCCACCGGCAGGCCCGCCCGCTGGAGCTCCGCGATCCCGTCGGCCGTCTCCTGCACGGGCATCTCCTCCAGCAGGGTGACCAGGTGCACGGCCGTCTCGGGGGACTTGAGCACCTTCATGACGGCCTGCGCCTGGTTGTGGATCGGCCCGAACCGGGCCAGGCCCGCCACCTCGTCGTTGACGTTCAGGAAGCGGGTGATCCGCCCGGTCGGCGGAGCGTCCATGATCACGTGGTCGTAGACGAACCGGCCGGACCTGTCCTTGCGCCGGACCGCCTCGCACGCCTTGCCCGTCAGGAGCACGTCCCGCAGGCCCGGCGCGATGGTCGTCGCGAAGTCGATGGCGCCGAGCTTCTTGAGGGCGCGGCCGGCCGAGCCGAGCTTGTAGAACATCTGGAGGTAGTCGAGGAGCGCCCGCTCCGCGTCGATGGCGAGCGCGTAGACCTCCCCACCGCCCGAGGCGACGGCGATCTTCCGGTCCTCGTAGGGAAGTGCCTCCGCCCCGAAGACCTGGGCGAGGCCCTGCCTGCCCTCGACCTCCACCAGAAGTGTCCGCCTGCCCTCGCGTGCGAGGGCGAGCGCGAGTGCTGCGGCGACCGTGGTCTTGCCGGTGCCGCCCTTGCCGCTGACCACCTGGAGCCTGCTCACAGGGCCCGAGCCTAATTCCTCCCGGGCGGCGGCGGTGGTGCCGGGGCCCCGCACCGCAGGCACTACGCTCGCTCCCATGACCAAGAAGTTCGAATACGCGACCGTCCCGCTGCTGGTCCACGCCACCAAGCAGATCCTGGACACCTGGGGCGAGGACGGCTGGGAGCTCGTCCAGGTCGTCCCCGGCCCGAACAACCCCGAGCAGCTCGTGGCCTACCTGAAGCGGGAGAAGGCGGCATGAGCGGAGTCGTCGAGGCGAAGCTGGCCGAACTCGGCCTGACCCTCCCCGAGGTCGTCCCGCCGCTGGCCACCTACCAGCCGGCCGTGCGGTCGGGTGCCTACGTGTACACCGCGGGCCAGCTCCCGATGGTCAAGGGCAACCTGCCGGTCACCGGCAAGGTCGGCGCCGAGGTCTCGGCGGAGCAGGCCAAGGAGCTGGCCGCGACCTGCGCGCTGAACGCGCTGGCCGCGGTGAAGTCCGTCGTCGGCGACCTCGACAAGATCGCGCGTGTCGTGAAGGTGGTGGGCTTCATCGCCTCCGCCCCCGACTTCACGGCCCAGCCGGGCGTGTTGAACGGCGCGAGCGAGCTGCTGGGCGCCGTCCTCGGCGACAAGGGCGTCCACGCCCGCAGCGCGGTCGGCGTGGCGGTCCTCCCGCTGGACGCCCCGGTCGAGATCGAGATCCAGGTCGAGCTCGTTCCGGGAGCCTGATCCCGGCTCCCGCCCGGAGGGGCTGATTCCCGCCCGCAGGGCAGGTTCGGCCCCTCCGGCGTCTTGAGGCACGGGGTCCGGGACGGAGTCCCGGGAACCGGGCGAAGGACGGTCGGGGACGTGCCCCGCGCAGCGGCACATCCGCAGCCGGACCCGGCCCTCGTGCAGCGGTGCTCCGAGGTCAACCCTCGAACATCGGCCCGGATGCCCGTAGCATCCCGCCATGCCGAATGGTCAGTACGGTCAGCAAGAGACCTCCGCCGGAGGTCAGTGGTACCCGCCGGAGTGGCCCGACCGGATCCGCGCCCTCGCGGACGGCGCCCTCACCCCGGTGGAACCGAGGCGCGCCGCCACGGTGATGCTGCTGCGCGACACCCCCGACGGCCCCGCCGTGCACATGCTGCGCCGCCGCGCCGAGATGGCCTTCGCCGGAGGCGCCTACGCGTACCCCGGCGGCGGTGTGGACCCGCGCGACGAGGACCACCTCATCGGCTGGGCCGGCCCGAGCCGCGCCGAGTGGGCGCAGCGGATGGGCACCGACCCCGCCAGCGCGCAGGCGATCGTCTGCGGAGCCGTCCGCGAGACGTTCGAGGAGGCCGGGGTCCTGCTCGCGGGCGAGTCGGCGGACACGGTCGTCGGAGACACCACCGGCGAGGACTGGGAGGCCGCCCGCGCGGCCCTGGTCGCCCGTGAGCTGTCCTTCGCCGAGTTCCTCGACCGCCGGGGCCTCGTCCTGCGCTCCGACCTGCTCGGCGCGTGGGCCCGCTGGATCACCCCGGAGTTCGAGCCGCGCCGGTACGACACGTGGTTCTTCGTCGCGGCCCTCCCCGAGGGCCAGCGCACCCGCAACGCCTCCACCGAGGCCGACCGCACGGTCTGGATCCGCCCCGCCGACGCCGCCGCCGGCTACGACAAGGGCGAGCTGCTGATGATGCCGCCCACCATCACCACCCTGCGCTCCCTGGAGCCGTACGGGAGCCCCGCCGAGGCCCTCGCCGCGGCCGGTGCCCAGGACCTGACCCCGGTCCTCGCCCAGGCCACCCTCGTGGACGGGGAGCTCGTGCTCAGCTGGCCGGGCCACGACGAGTTCACCAAGCGCGTCCGCCTCGCGGACCGTGGCGCCGCGAGCCGGGGCACCGAGCGTCCCGGCCCCGAGCACCCCGGAGGAGCCCCCGCATGACCGATGCCGCCGCCCTGCCCGGCCAGCCCCGCGGAATGGTCGTCTCCGGACCCGCCACCGCCCGCGCGGTGAACGTCCTGGCCCCGAACGCCTCCCCGATGACCCTCGACGGCACCAACACCTGGCTCGTATCCGAGCCCGGCTCCGACCTGGCCGTGGTGATCGACCCCGGTCCGCTGGACGACGTACACCTGCGCGCGGTCGTCGACGCCGCCGAGGAGGCGGGCAAGCGGGTCGCGCTCACCCTCCTCACCCACGGACACCCCGACCACGCGGAGGGCGCGGCCCGCTTCGCCGAGCTGACCCGGACGAAGGTCCGGGCCCTGGACCCGGCCCTGCGGCTGGGCGACGAGGGCCTGGGGGCCGGGGACGTCATCCGCACGGGCGGTCTGGAGCTGCGCGTGGTTCCGACGCCCGGCCACACCGCGGACTCGCTCTGCTTCCACCTGCCGGCCGACCGGGCGGTCCTGACCGGTGACACGATCCTGGGGCGGGGCACCACCGTCGTCGCGCACCCCGACGGGCGGCTCGGGGACTACCTGGACTCCCTGCGCCGGCTGCGCTCGCTGACGGTCGACGACGGGGTCCACACGGTCCTCCCGGGGCACGGGCCGGTCCTGGACGACGCGCAGGGCGCGGTGGAGTTCTACCTCGCCCACCGCGCCCACCGCCTCGCGCAGATCGAGACGGCGGTGGAGAACGGCCTGACCACCCCCGAGGCGGTGGTCGCCCACGTCTACGCGGACGTGGACCGGTCGCTGTGGCCGGCCGCGGAGTGGTCCGTACGGGCGCAGCTGGAGTACCTGACGGAGCACGGGCTGATCCCCGGGGCCCCCGAGTGAGCGGGCCGGCGGCGCCCTAGCTCCCGGTACGGGGCGACTTCGCCCCGTACCGGGTCGTGTACTCGTCCGCGAGCCACGGCCCGAGGTCCTCGACGTAGGCGCGCAGCACGGCCGGGTCCGCGACCGGGTCCAGGGCGGCGGCCGCCGCGGCGCGCATCTGCTCGGCGCGCTCGGGGTAGTACTGCCCGAACACCTCCGCCGACTCGGTGAGGTCGCTGGTCCAGCCGCCCCACCGCGGCATGACGAGGGTGAATCCGGTCCGTACGAGGTGCCGCGAGACGCCCCGGCACAGCTTGCGGTACTCCTCCGGCGTGGCCGCCTCCCGGATCCGCTCGCGGACCCTGGGCAGCAGCTCGGCGAGGTCGCCGTTGGTCTCGCGGGCGAGCAGGCCGTCGGGCCGGTAGCGGGGCAGGTGCTCGGCCAGGTCCGCGCCGAGCAGCGGGGTGCACAGGCAGGCGAGGAACCAGCCCAGGTCGTAACGTTCCTGCTCGCTCAGCAGCCGGTCCTTGCCGTACAGCAGGATCCCGACGCCCTCGATCTCCGCGAACTCCTCGTCGATGCCGCGCGCCAGTGCCTCGGTGGTGTCGCGGTCCTCCTCGCCGGGCGCGTGGTGCAGGGCGACCAGCAGGTCGAGGTCGGACCGCCCGGGCCGGGCGGTCCCGCGCGGCACGGACCCGTACAGGTAGGCGCTGTGCAGCCGCCGCCCGTACGCCTCCGCGATCCGCTCCCGCACCGCGGCGACGAGCCCCCGGAATTCGGCCTGCACCTGCCCGAGCGAGCCTTCGCGCTCGAAGTACCCGTACGCGTCGAGGCCTCTGTGCTCCATGGGTCCACTGTGCACAATCCGGCCCCGCCGGCGTTCGAGGCGCGGGGGAGCGGGGGCCGCGCTCTCGCAACGGCGCCGCAGGCACACGAAAAGGGGCCCCGCCCGGCTGGGCAGGACCCCTCGACGGAGCTGTGAAAGTCAGCGGGAGCGCTTCGCGAGCCGCTCCACGTCCAGAAGGATCACCGCACGCGCCTCCAGGCGGAGCCACCCACGTCCCGCGAAGTCGGCCAGCGCCTTGTTCACGGTCTCGCGCGACGCGCCGACGAGCTGGGCCAGCTCCTCCTGCGTGAGGTCGTGCACGACGTGGATGCCCTCCTCCGACTGCACGCCGAAGCGGCGCGACAGGTCGAGGAGCGCACGGGCCACACGGCCCGGAACGTCGGAGAAGACCAGGTCGGACATCTGGTCGTTGGTCTTGCGCAGGCGCCGCGCGACGGCGCGCAGCAGCGCGGTCGCCACCTCGGGCCGGGCGTTCAGCCAGGGCTGGAGGTCTCCGTGACCCAGACCGAGCAGCTTGACCTCGGTCAGCGCGGTGGCGGTGGCGGTGCGCGGGCCCGGGTCGAACAGCGACAGCTCGCCGATCAGCTCTCCGGGGCCGAGGACGGCCAGCATGTTCTCGCGGCCGTCGGGGGAGGTGCGGTGAAGCTTCACCTTGCCCTCGGTGACGACGTAGAGCCGGTCACCGGGGTCGCCCTCGTGGAACAGGGCGTCACCACGTGCGAGGGTCACCTCGCCCATGGAGGCGCGGAGCTCCGCGGCCTGCTCGTCATCGAGCGCCGCGAAGAGCGGGGCACGCCGCAGTACGTCGTCCACGAGTCTCTCTCCTATGTCGACCAGCCAGGGGATCGCTCCCCCATTTTGCCGGACGGCTCAAACAGTGCGATCAATCACGTTCATCACAAGGATGCCGGACGTACGGGTGTGCTGTGCGGCGAGAGGCCGATCGGGGTGGTGTTACCTGAGGTCCGGGGTGGTCGTCGCCGCCGTGTCCCGGACCCGCAGGGTGTCCAACAGGCCGGTGAGAGCACAGGCCAAGGGGTCGGGGGGAGTGACGGGCACGATGAATTCAGCCGTGGGCGAACACGGCCTGGTGGGGGCCTCCCGGAGCAGTCACCCCCGCTTCAGGGCAAAACTTCGGCCAAGAAACCCCGGCCGGGCGGAGGTCACGTCCGGCCACGGGCGCGGGGCTGTGCGGCGTAGCCTTCGGGGATGGCAGAGAGCAAGGTCAAGAAGGCCGGGGCGAAGCCGGAGAGCCGTCTGGCGATGGTGCGGCGGGCACGCAGGATCAACCGCGAGCTGGCGGAGGTCTACCCGTACGCGCACCCGGAGCTCGACTTCCGCAACCCCTTCGAACTGCTGGTCGCCACCGTCCTGTCCGCGCAGACCACCGATCTGCGCGTGAACCAGACCACCCCGGCCCTCTTCGCCGCGTACCCGACCCCCGAGGACATGGCCGGAGCCGATCCGCAGGCGCTGGAGGAGCTCATCCGGCCGACCGGGTTCTTCCGGGCGAAGGCCAAGTCCCTCCTCGGGCTCTCGCAGGCGCTGCGCGACAACTTCGGCGGTGAGGTGCCGGGCCGGATCGAGGACCTGGTGACGCTCCCCGGGGTGGGCCGCAAAACGGCGAACGTGGTCCTCGGCAACGCCTTCGGCGTCCCCGGCATCACGGTCGACACCCACTTCGGCCGGCTGGTGCGGCGCTGGAAGTGGACCGAGCAGGAGGATCCGGAGAAGGTCGAGGCGGAGATCTGCGCGATCTTCCCGAAGAGCGAGTGGACGATGCTCTCGCACCGCGTCGTCTTCCACGGCCGCCGGATCTGCCATTCCCGCAAGCCCGCCTGCGGGGCCTGCCCGATCGCACCGCTCTGCCCGGCCTACGGGGAGGGCGAGACCGACCCGGAGAAGGCGGCGAAGCTCCTGAAGTACGAGAAGGGCGGCCAGCCCGGCCAGCGCCTGAGCCCGCCCCCGGACTACCCGGGCCTGCCGGCGCCGGCGAAGTCCGGCCCCGCCGGCGTGTGAGGCGCGGGGCCGGGGCGGAGCCCCGGCAGCGCAGCCCCCGCAGCGGAGCCGCACCCGCAAGGAACGAATCGCTACCCGCACCGCGTTTGGCCGTGTGGGGAACACGGACAGGGGTGCCTATGAGTGAGGCCACGCAGAACCGCCGGGCGGAGGCAGCCACCGCGCACGCGACCTCGTACGACGGCCGGCGCGGGAGCACCGAGCTGCACACCCGCGGCCTGCCCGACTGGCTGGACCCCGTCGTCGAGGCGGCCCGGACGGTCCGGCCCACCCAGCTCAGCCGCTTCCTGCCCCCGGAGGACGGCCGCGGCCGCCAGTCCGCCGTACTGATCCTGTTCGGCGAGGGCCCCCGCGGCCCCGAGCTGCTGCTGATGGAGCGTGCCGGGACCCTGCGCTCGCACCCCGGCCAGCCCTCCTTCCCCGGCGGCGCCCTCGACCCCGAGGACGGCGACCCGCAGACCGGCGGCCCGCTGCGCGCCGCGCTGCGCGAGGCCGAGGAGGAGACGGGGCTGGACCCGGCCGGCGTGCAGCTCTTCGGGGTGCTGCCCCGGCTCTACATCCCGGTCAGCGGGTTCGTCGTGACCCCGGTGCTCGGCTGGTGGCGCGCCCCCAGCCCGGTCGGCGTGGTGGACCCGGCCGAGACCGCCCGTGTCTTCACGGTGCCCGTGGCCGATCTCACGGACCCCGAGCACCGGGTGACCGTCGTCCACCCCAGCGGCTTCCACGGCCCGGCCTTCACCGTGGAATCGGCTCTGGTCTGGGGTTTCACCGCCGGCGTGATCGACCGGATCCTGCACTTCGCCGGCTGGGAGCGTCCCTGGGACCGGTCCCGGGAAGTCCCGCTCGACTGGCGCGCATGAGACGGTGGCCCCTGTGAACGTGCTGGACATCCTGTTGCTGCTCGCCGCCGTGTGGTTCGCGATCGTCGGCTACCGCCAGGGGTTCGTCGTCGGCATCCTGTCGGTGATCGGCTTCCTCGGCGGTGGTCTCGTCGCCGTGTCCCTGCTGCCCCTGATCTGGGACCGGGTCACCGACAACGGCACCCAGGTGTCCACCACGGTCGTCGTCATCGCCGTGGTCGTGATCATCATCTGTGCCTCGATCGGCCAGGCGCTGACCACCCATCTGGGCAACAAGCTCCGGCGCCACATCACGTGGTCCCCGGCCCGGGTGCTCGACGCGACGGGCGGCGCCCTGGTGAACGTCGTCGCGATGCTGCTGGTGGCCTGGCTGATCGGGTCCGCGCTCGCCGGTACGTCCCTTCCCACGCTCGGCAAGGAAGTCCGCAACTCCAAGGTGCTCCTCGGTGTCGCCCGGGTGCTCCCGGAGCAGGCGAACACCTGGTTCTCGGACTTCAGCTCCACCCTGGCCCGCAGCGGCTTCCCCCAGGTCTTCAGCCCCTTCTCCAACGAGCCGATCACCGAGGTCCAGCCGCCGGACCCGCTCCTGGCGCGCAGCCCCGTGGCCGAGCGGGCCAAGCAGTCGATCGTGAAGGTCGTCGGCACTGCGCCCGCGTGCAGCAAGGTGCTGGAGGGCACCGGCTTCGTCTTCGCGCCGGGCAAGGTGATGACCAACGCGCACGTGGTCGGCGGAGTCGGCGAACCGACCGTGCAGGTCGGCGGCGAGGGCAAGCTCTACGACGGCAAGGTCGTGCTCTACGACTGGGAGCGCGACATCGCCGTCCTGGACGTGCCCAAGCTGAAGGCGCCGGCGCTGGAGTTCACCGACAAGGCCGCTGCGAGCGGCAGCGACGCCATCGTCGCGGGCTTCCCGGAGAACGGCGCGTACGACGTCCGCTCGGCGCGCGTCCGCGGCCGGATCAACGCCAACGGCCCGGACATCTACCACCGCGGAACCGTGCGACGGGACGTCTACTCCCTGTACGCGACGGTCCGCCAGGGCAACTCCGGCGGTCCGCTGCTGACGCCCGAGGGCAAGGTGTACGGGGTCGTCTTCGCGAAGTCCCTCGATGACCCCAACACCGGTTACGCCCTGACCACGGACGAGATCCGCGACGACATCCGGATCGGGGAGACGGCGGACCGGCGGGTCGGCAGCCAGGGATGCGCCCTCTGAGCCCTACGGGAGCCCTGAGGGGCCCCGGGGCCCTCTCGGGTCCCGGAACCCCTGCCGGGCCCTTGCCTACGTGCGCTGGTGCCTGAGCCGGGCGGATACCCAGCGGGCCCGCCGGCGCAGGATGCGCGGAATCCCGAGTCGGGGGTCGTCGTGGCCCTCGCGGCCCTGCCCCCTGTGCGTGCCCGGCGTGACCGTCGAGCGGCGTTCGTGTGCGGTGTCACCGTAGTCGTGCGTCCAGCCCATACTCCGAGCTGTGCCCGGGCCCCAAGGTCGGTAATCGCGTTCGGGGCGGCCAATTGGTCTATGCGCCAGGCAATTGAATGCTTGTCATATAAGTGACTGCCCGCTCAGCGGTCAGGCTCGGGATCCTTCAGCCAGTTGACCAGCTCGGTCGAGAACGCCGCCGGGTCCTCCTCGTGCGGGAAGTGCCCGAGCCCGTCGAAGAGCCGCCAGCGGTACGGGGCTTCGACGTACTGCCCGGACCCCGCCGCACTCCGCGTGCGCATCACCGGGTCGAGCGAACCGTGCAGGTGCAGCGTCGGCACCCGCACCGGCCGCTTCATGCGCCGGTTGAACTGCAGGCCGTCGGGCCGGGCCATGGACCGCATCATCCAGCGGTACGGCTCGACCGAACAGTGCGCGGTGGAGGGGATGCACATCGCGCGCTGGTAGACCGCGACGTCCTCCTCCTCGGGGAGCCGGGGGCCCGACCAGTCCCGGATCAGTTCGCCGACGAGCGCCCCGTCGTCGGCGACGAGCTGACGCTCGGGCACGAACGGCCGCTGGAAGCCCCAGATGTGCGAACTGGCACGGGTCTGGCCGAAGTCGGACAGCATGGCGGAGCGCCACCGGCGCGGGTGCGGCATCGAGGACACCACCAGCCGGCGCACCAGCTTCGGCCGCATCACCGCCGCCGTCCAGGCGAGGTAGCCGCCCAGGTCGTGCCCGACGAGCGCGGCGTCGGGCTCGCCGAGGGACCGTACGACCCCGGTGATGTCGAGCGCCAGGTTGGCGGGGTCGTAGCCGCGCGGGGTGCGGTCGCTGCCGCCCACGCCGCGCAGGTCCATCGCGACCGCCCGGTAGCCCGCGTCGGCCAGCGCGGTCATCTGGTGCCGCCACGTCCACCAGAACTGCGGGAACCCGTGCAGGAGTAGCACCAGTGGTCCGTCACCCAGCTCGGCGACGTGGAACCGCGCCCCATTGGCCGCGACGTCCCGGTGCGTCACTTCCCGCCCGCCGGGGATGGCGATCCGGACCGCCGTGGCGGCGGTGGGGGGCGTACCGAACGTGCCGGAACCGGACGAGGGGGCTGTCATGAGGACGAGCGTGCCACACCCACGGCGCTGTCACTGACCGACCGGGCGTGGGGCTTGACGGTGCCGACCAGAGCCGCCGTCTCCTTGACCGAGGCGATGGTCTTCACCGGCGGCTTGATCTTCTTGAACTTCGCCATGGCGATCAGACCGATCACGCCCGCGAGCAGCCAGAACACCACGCCGACGATCAGGAAGGACCAGGCCAGCCCGAGCCCGAGGTTGTGGATCCCGTACGCCGCGGCGAAGCTCAGCACCGGCAGCGAGAAGAGGAGGAGCACGCCCGCGACGATGGCGGCGCCGCTGCCGATGCCCGCGCGCTTGACGTCCTGCTTGATCTCCACCTTGGCGAGGGCGATCTCGTCGTGCACCAGGGCGGACATCTCGGCGGTGGCCGAGGCGACCAGCTGGCCGAGTGTGCGCTCGGCTCCTGGGGCCCCTTGGTCCACTGCGCTCATCGCTCTCTCCCTCTGTCGTCCGATGGCGACGGCTGTCCTGTCGTCAGGTCAGATCATGCCGGACGGTCGCCGCCCGTGCTGGACCCGCCCGCGGCTTCGGCCGCGGCGTCCTGGGCGCCGCCCGCGGTCTCTACGGCCCTGCGCAGGTGCTCCGCGGCCTTGGCCTCGTAGATCTTCGCCATCCGCAGGTGGTAGTCCGGCTTGTCCTGCTCGTAGATGTCGGGGATGCCGTCGAGGTCCTCGTCGCGCTCCTCTTCCTCGGTGAGCGCCCTGTACTTCCGGTCGCGCAGCTTCAGCAGGATGCACGCGAAGATCGCGGCGATGAGCGAGCCGATCAGGACGGAGGCCTTGATCTCGTCGGTGAGGACGGGGTCGTCGGTGAAGGCGAGCTCGCCGATCAGGAGCGAGACGGTGAAGCCGATGCCGGCGAGCGAGGCGACGGCGAGGACGTCCGGCCAGGCGAGGTCGTCATTGAGCTCCGCCTTGGTGAAGCGTGCCGCGAGCCAGGTGCCGCCGAAGATGCCGAGCGTCTTGCCGATGACGAGGCCGAGCACCACGCCGAGGGGCTCGGGCCGGGTGAAGACCTGGCCGATGGACTCGTCGGAGAGGGAGACGCCGGCCGAGAACAGGGCGAAGAGCGGGACGGCCAGACCGGCCGAGACGGGCCTGACCAGGTGCTCGATGTGCTCGCCGGGGGAGTGCTGCTCGCCCTCCTTACGGTGGCAGCGCAGCATCAGGCCCATGGCGACACCGGCGATCGTGGCGTGGACGCCGCTGTTGTACATCAGACCCCAGATGACCAGGGCGAGCGGGATGTAGACGTACCAGCCGCGCACGTTCACGCGGAGCAGGAACCAGAAGAGGACCAGGCCCGCGACCGCTCCGCCGAGCGCCAGGAAGTTGATCTCGCTGGTGAAGAACACCGCGATGATCAGGATGGCGAACAGGTCGTCGACGACGGCCAGGGTCAGCAGGAAGGCGCGCAGGGCGGACGGCAGCGAGGTGCCGATGACGGCGAGGACGGCCAGGGCGAAGGCGATGTCGGTGGCGGTCGGAACCGCCCAGCCGTCCGTGGAGCCGTTGCCGAGGACGTTGGTCAGTACGTAGACCAGCGCGGGCACGGCCATGCCGCAGAGCGCGGCGATCACCGGGAGCGCGGCCGCCTTCGCGTCGCGCAGGTCACCCGCGACGAGCTCGCGCTTGAGCTCGATGCCCGCGACGAAGAAGAAGATGGCGAGCAGGCCGTCGGCCGCCCAGTGCTGGAGCGAGAGGTCCAGGCCGAGGGAGGCGGGCCCGATGTGGAAGGAGCGGACGCTGTCGTAGCTCGCCGAGATGGCGGGCACGTTCGCCCAGATGAGGGCGGCGATCGCGGCCACGAGGAGGAGGACGCCACCGACCGTCTCGGCGCGCAGGGCGTCGGCCACGAAGCGGCGCTCGGGCAGCGAGAGGCGGCCGAGGAGCTTGCGGCTGTGGTGGTCGGTGGGGTGGGGCGCGGCCACGGGAGGCACCTCCGGGGTGGGTTGGACGGCATGGCGAAGCACGTTGCCGACCAGACTTCCCGGCGCACCCTGTGGAGCAATTCTTTAACCATCTAATACTTTACAGGGTGTACGCGTGGGCGTATCCGGTGATCGTCACTTTATGTGCGAAAGGGGCATCCGGCGCGGCGCGCCGGATGCCCCTCTCACCGTGTCGTACGGGTACGGCCGGGCCCGCCTCAGTCCTCGCTGCCGGACGCCGGCAGCTTGCTCTGGATCAGGTCCATGACCGAGGAGTCCGCCAGGGTGGTGACGTCACCGACCGCGCGGTTCTCGGCCACGTCGCGCAGCAGGCGGCGCATGATCTTGCCCGAGCG
Organism: Streptomyces sp. NPDC006450; assembly: GCF_040612195.1. Taxonomy (NCBI): domain Bacteria; kingdom Bacillati; phylum Actinomycetota; class Actinomycetes; order Kitasatosporales; family Streptomycetaceae; genus Streptomyces; species Streptomyces sp. NPDC006450. Next base: position 30,156 of record NZ_JBEXPT010000050.1, read on the forward strand.
GGTCTTCGGCAGCTCCTGCACCGGCAGGATCCGCTTCGGCTTGGCGATCGGGCCGAGCGTGGCACCCACGTGGTTGCGCAACTCGGCGACCAGCGTGTCCGTCTCGGAAGCGCTGCCGCGCAGGATGACGAAGGCCACGATGGCCTGGCCGGTCGTCTCGTCGTTCGCACCGACGACCGCCGCCTCGGCGACCGAGGGGTGCGAGACGAGCGCCGACTCCACCTCGGTGGTCGAGATGTTGTGGCCGGAGACCAGCATCACGTCGTCCACCCGGCCGAGCAGCCAGATGTCGCCGTCCTCGTCCTTCTTGGCGCCGTCGCCCGCGAAGTACTTGCCCTCGAAACGCGACCAGTAGGTGTCGATGTACCGCTGGTCGTCGCCCCAGATGGTGCGCAGCATCGACGGCCACGGCTCGGTGAGGACCAGGTAGCCGCCCCCGCCGTTCGGGACCTCGTTCGCCTCGTCGTCCACGACGGTGGCGGCGATTCCGGGCAGCGCGCGCTGCGCCGAACCGGGCTTGGTCTCGGTGACGCCGGGCAGCGGGGAGATCATCATCGCGCCGGTCTCGGTCTGCCACCACGTGTCCACGATCGGGCAGCGGTCGCCGCCGATGTGCTTGCGGTACCAGATCCAGGCCTCGGGGTTGATCGGCTCGCCGACCGAGCCCAGGACGCGCAGGCTCGACAGGTCGAACTTCGCGGGGATGTCGTCGCCCCACTTCATGAACGTACGGATCGCGGTCGGCGCGGTGTAGAGGATGGTGACGCCGTACTTCTGCACGACCTCCCAGAACCGGCCCTGGTGCGGGGTGTCGGGCGTGCCCTCGTACATCACCTGGGTGGCGCCGTTGGCGAGCGGCCCGTAGACGATGTAGGAGTGCCCGGTCACCCAGCCGATGTCGGCGGTGCACCAGTAGACGTCGCTCTCCGGCTTCAGGTCGAACACCGCGTGGTGGGTGTACGAGGCCTGGGTGAGGTAGCCGCCGGAGGTGTGCAGGATGCCCTTGGGCTTACCCGTGGTCCCCGAGGTGTAGAGGATGAAGAGCGGGTGCTCGGCGTCGAAGGCCTGCGGCGCGTGCTCGGTGCTCTGCCGCTCGACGATCTCGTGCCACCAGACGTCGCGGCCCTCGGTGAAGGCGGTGTCCTGGCCGGTCCGGCGCACCACGAGGACGTTGCGGACCTGCGGGCACTTGGCGACGGCCTCGTCGATGGCGGGCTTCAGGGCGGAGGGCTTGCCCCGGCGGTAGCCGCCGTCGGAGGTGATGACCAGCTTCGCGTCGGCGTCCTGGATGCGGGAGGCGACGGCGTCGGCGGAGAAACCGCCGAAGACCACGGAGTGCGCGGCGCCGACGCGGGCGCACGCGAGCATCGCGACGACGGCCTCGGGGATCATCGGCAGGTAGACGGCGACCCGGTCGCCGGCCTCCACGCCCAGCTCGGTCAGGGCGTTCGCGGCCTTGGAGACCTCGTCCTTGAGCTCGGCGTAGGTGATCGAACGGCTGTCGCCGGGCTCGCCCTCGAAGTGGATGGCCACGCGGTCGCCGTTGCCGGCCTCGACGTGGCGGTCCACGCAGTTGTACGCGACGTTCAGCTTGCCGTCCGCGAACCACTTCGCGAAGGGTGGGTTGCTCCAGTCGAGCGTCTCCGTCGGCTCGGTGTCCCAGCTCAGCCGCCGCGCCTGCTCGGCCCAGAAGCCCAGCCGGTCCGCGTCGGCCTGTGCGTACGCAGCCCGAGTCACATTGGCGGCGGCGGCCAGATCGGCAGGCGGTGCGAACCGCCGCTCCTCCTTGAGCAGATTGGCCAGGCTTTCATTGCTCACGACGCATCTCCCTTTCCCAGGGTGTCCGTTGTGTCCCCGGTTGTGTCCCCGGGCATAGCTCATCAGTCAATGGCGCGGGTGACAAGAGGTTGCCGGGAATTGGTGTAGACCTATTACCCGGCCGTGCCCACGCGCGAGTGGCCCCTTCCCGCTGCAGGGTGCGGGAAGGGGCCACTGAGTGGCACGGATACGGGAGGGTATCGGTTCAAAGCTCCCGCTCGGACGGGTGTGACCCGTTCAGCCGTTCGGCCGTTCGGTCGTTCAGCCGCGCAGCGCGCCCGCGCCGACAGTGTCGAAGACCCGGCAGTCGAAGAAGTCCTCCCCCTCCGACAGCAGATACGCCTGAGCCTCGCCGACGTGGAAGTACATCCCGTGCAGCTCCAGCGTGCCCTCGGCGAGCCGCCGGGCCACCGATTCGTGCGCCCTCAGGTGCTCCAGCTGCTGCACCACATTGGTCAGGCACAGCTGCTCCACGGCGTCCGCCGGCAGCCTCCCGGAGATCCGCGCCCAGGCGTGGTGGCGGCTGGCCATCCGCTCCAGGCTCGGCAGCCCGTGCCTCAGCCACCGCCGCAGCGGGGTCATCGGCACCCCGGGAGCGGAGCTGAGCAGCGCCTGCATGGCCCCGCACCCCGAATGCCCGCACACGGTGATGCTGTCGACCTTCAGGACGTCCACGGCGTACTCGATGGCCGCCGCCACCGAATCGTCCGTGGACTCGGCCCCCGGGAGCGGGACGAGATTGCCGACGTTGCGCACCGTGAACAGGTCCCCGGGGCCACTGGCCGTGATCATGCTGGTCACCAGGCGGGAGTCCGCGCAGGTGAGGAAGAGCTGCGAGGGCCGCTGCCCCTCCCGGGCCAGCCGGGCCAGCTCCTCGCGGACGTGCGGAGCCGTGTCCCGCTGGAAGGCGCTGATCCCGTTGGCCAGTTGACCGGCGCCGCGGCCGCGGGCCGCCACCGGTGCGGCGGGCGCGAGCGGCAAGGAGGGCGGGGCCGCGCCCGCGGCGGCCTCCGGGGCGGTACGGGAATCCGTGGCGCGGTGGTCGCAGTGGTTCTGCCACGGCGTCCAGGGCCGGCAGCACTGGTGGCCCCCGCGCTGCGCACCCCGGTGGGCCCGCTCCGCGAGCGGGGCCCACTCGGCCCGCCCCGGCTGCTCATCCTGCTCCGGCTGCTCGGATCCGGAGATTCTGGCCCCCGACCTGCCGGTGACCTCCAGTGAGCCCCCGTGTGCCACATGGGAGTCCCGCCAGTCCTTGAGGGTCTCGTAGGCGGCGTGGTCCATGAAGGAGCCGTCCAGTTCGATGACGGCGTGGGCGTTCCCCGGGATCTGGTTCAGCACCCGGCTCAGCCGCGGCACCGCGAGGAAGGTCAACTGCCCGCGCGCCCAGACCCGGTGGACCCCGCTGTCGAGCCGCTCGACGGTGATCCGGGTCCGGGCCAGGCGGTGCAGGGCCAGGGCCACCGCCATCGCGATGCCGACGGCGACGCCCTCCAGGACTCCGCCGAGCACCACGGCCACGATGGTCGTGGCGTAGACGAGGATCTCGCCGTGCCGGGTGACGGTGCGCAGGTGCGTGGCGCTCACCATCTGCACGCCCACCGCCATCACCAGCGCGGCGAGCGAGGCGAGCGGGATCAGGTCGAGGGCGGGGACGAGCAGTCCGGCGGCGAGCAGGATCCACAGCCCGTGCAGCATGACCGAACGGCGGCTGACGGCACCGGCCTTGACGTTCGCCATGCTGCGGACGGCGCCCCCCGCGACGGGCAGTCCGCCCAGCGCCCCGGAGACGATGTTCGCCGCGCCCTGGCCGCGCAGTTCGCGGTTCAGATCGGCCCGTGCGGGACGCCCTTGCGTGCCCCGCCGGGCGGCGATCAGCTTGTCGGTGGCCACCGCCGAGAGCAGGGATTCCACACTGCCGACCAGAGTGATGGTCAGGACGGCGGCGATGATGCCGAGGACCGGGCCCTCGGGCAGTTCGGGCAGCGCGTGGCTGCGCCAGGACGGCAGGTCCACGCGCGGCAGGGTGAGCCCGGCGAGGGCGGCGCAGGCCGTGGCGACGGCGACGGCGGCCAGCGCGGCGGGCACCTTGCGCAGGTTCCGCCCGGTGCGCCCGGGCAGTCGCGGCCAGCAGAGCAGGACGGCCAGGGTGAGCAGGCTGACGCCGAGCGCGGCGGGATGCAGATCGGCCAACTGGTCGGGAAGTCCCCGGACATTGGCCAGGGCGGAGCTCTGCGGGGTGCCGCCGAGCACGATGTGCAGCTGTGCCAGCGCGATCGTCACGCCGACACCGGCCAGCATCCCGTGGACGATCGCCGGGCTCACCATCAGCGCGGACCGGGCGGTCCGCAGGGCGGCCAGCCCGAGCTGGCACAGCCCGGCGAGCACCGTGATGGCACAGGTGGTGCGCCAGCCGTAGTGCTGGATCAACTCGGCGGTGACGACGGTGAGTCCGGTCGCGGGACCGCTCACCTGGAGCGGTGTTCCGCCGAGCCGTGCGGCCACGATCCCGCCGGCCGCCGCGGCGACGAGCCCCGCCTGAAGCGGGGCGCCGGTGGCCAGGGCGATGCCGAGGGAGAGCGGCAGGGCGATCAGGAAGACGGCGACGGAGGCGGAGAGGTCGGCCTGGAGGCCGGCCGGGAGGCCTTTGGTGGGGGGAGGGGAAGTGGGGGAGGGGGTGGCGGTCATAGGTCCCGTCTCCTCGGGGGGAGGGGTGAAGCGGCGGGATTCTCAACACTCGGTAAACGAACGGTAATGGAGAGTAAAGCTCCGTGGTGAGTAATACGGGCAAATGGCCTAGGAATTAGCGCGCACGAGTGAATAGGCATTTTGTCCGGCTTGTCACACCTTCCTTAAAACGGACCGCATGGGACGTTGCGGCGCGGAAGTCCTGCGACGGAACTGCGAGGGAAGAGGTGCGGCGGATGACTGCCACCACGAAGAGGGGCGCCACGAAGAGGGCCGCGTCGAAGAGGATCGGCGGCGGTCTGGTCGTCACGGCGCTGGTGCTGGCGGTGGCCGGGTGCAGCACCTCGGAGCCCGCCGGCCGTCCGGCCCCCGGAGCCCAGGCGGCCAAGAAGGGCGCCCCCGCGCCGGAAGGCCCGGCGCCGGGCAGCGTCAAGCGGCTGATCGGGGACGGCTCGACCTCGTACACGGGCCTGCAGCCGAACGTACAGAGGGCGGAGAAGCTGAAGCCCGGCGAGAAGCCGCCGCAGTTCGTCGTCTATTCGTGGGACGGGGCGGGAGAGGACAGCCAGAAGCTGTTCTCGCATTTCCGCGAGGTGGGCAAGAAGTACAACGCCCGCATGACGTACTTCCTCAGCGGCGTGTACATGCTCCCGGAGGAGAAGCGTTCCCTCTACACGGCGCCCCAGCACTCCCCGGGTCGCTCGGACATCGGCTTCGGCGACCCCCAGGGCATCAAGGACACCGCTCTCCAGGTGCGCGAGGCCTGGCTGGAGGGCAATGAGATCGGCACCCACTTCAACGGCCACTTCTGCGGACCCGAGGGCGGCGTCGGGACCTGGTCCGTGGAGGAGTGGAAGAGCGAGATCAACCAGGCGAAGTCGTTCGTCAAGAACTGGAAGACGAACTCTCCGGCCCTCAAGGGCATGGAGGCGCTCCCGTTCGACTACGACAAGGAGATGATCGGGGCCCGCACCCCCTGCCTCGAAGGCCAGAAGAACTTCATGCTGGCGGCGAAGGAGATGGGCGGCTTCCGCTACGACTCCAGCGGCATCAGCAAGCAGATCTGGCCGAAGAAGACGGACGGCCTCTGGGACATCCCGCTCCAGCTGGTCCCGATGCCGGGCCGCGCCTTCGAAACGCTCAGCATGGACTACAACTACCTGGTCAACCAGTCCGGCACGACCACGCAGGGCGACCCCTCCCAGCACGCCTACTGGGGCCAGCAGATGCGCGACGGCCTGGTCCAGGCGTTCGAGCGGACCTACCGGGGCAACCGCGCGCCGCTGATCATCGGCAACCACTTCGAGTCCTGGAACGGCGGCACCTACATGCGTGCCGTCGAGGACTCCATCAAGACCATGTGCACGCAGAAGGAGGTCCGCTGCGTGCCCTTCCGCGAGCTGGTGGACTGGCTGGACGCCCAGGACCCGAAGATCGTGGAGTGGATGCGCACCCTCGACGTCGGCGAGGCGCCGAAGGCGGGCTGGAACACCTTCCTGACGGCGGGGCCGCCGGCCAAGCCGGCCGCCCCCGCGGCGGTCAAGCCGGCTGAGGAGCCGGCAGAAGCGAGTCAGAACGAGGAGTGAGCAGCTCCCGTAGGACGAAACCGGGGTCGACCTGCTCCGCCAGGTCCACCCCGGTCTTCGCGTTGCCCCAGCTCTCCGCGTTGCGCAGGTGGAAGTGGACCATCTGCTCCGTGTACCGCTCCCAGTCGCGGTGCGCGTAGGAGTCGTCCGCGGCGTCCTGGAGCGCCTGCAGGGCCAGCCGGTTGGTGGCCTCCAGCAGCTCGAAGGCGGCCGGGCGGCCCTTCTCCATCGCCCGCACCCAGTCCGACTGCCCGACGGTGACCAGCAGGTCCTCACCGGCCTCGTCCTGCAGGAACTCGATGTCCTCCGGCCCCTGCACCTTGTTGCCGACGACCTTGAGCGTGATCCCGAAGTCCCGCGCGTACTCCTTGTACTGACGGTAGACGGAGATGCCCTTGCGGGTCGGCTCGGCGACCAGGAAGGTCACGTCGAAGCGGGTGAACATGCCGGAGGCGAAGGAGTCCGAACCGGCCGTCATGTCGACGACGACGTACTCGTCCGGGCCGTCGGCGAGGTGGTTGAGGCAGAGCTCGACCGCGCCGACCTTGGAGTGGTAGCAGGCCACGCCCAGGTCGGACTCGGTGAACGGCCCGGTCGCCATCAGCCGTACGGGCTCGCCGTCGAGGGTGAGGGTGCGCGCGCACGCGTCGTAGACGGGGTTGTCCTCGTCGACCCGCAGCAGCCGGGAGCCGGTGCCCGGCGGCGTCGTCTTGATCATGGTGTCGGCGGAGGCGATGCGCGGGTTGGAGCCCCGCAAGTAGTCCTTGATGAGCGGAAGGTGCGCGCCCAGCGCCGGCAGCGAGGCCGCGTCGTCCTCACTGAGTCCGAGCGCGGTGCCCAGGTGCTGGTTGATGTCGGCGTCCACCGCGACGACACGGGCTTCATTGGAGGCGAGGTGGCGGATGAAAAGGGAGGACAGCGTGGTCTTGCCGCTGCCGCCCTTCCCCACGAAAGCGATCTTCATGTTCACCAAGGGTAGTGGCTCGGTGGCTTTGCGTTGCGTGCCTGAGTGAAGAAGACCACTCCAAGGAGGGGTCGGTGCTATGGGGGAGCAGTGCGTAGGCTCCTTACTTATGAGTAGCGCCTCTGCTTCCGCCGCCTCTTCCGCTTCTTCGGCCTCGTCCGGAGCCGCCGCCGCCGACCCGCTCGCCCCGCTGGCCGGTCTGCCGGGCGTCGCCGAGTCCGTGGATTCCGTACGCAAGGCCGTGGACCGGGTCTACGGCCACCGCGTCATGCGCCGCCGCGCCGGGGAGATCACCTCGGAGGCCGCGCTGCGCGGGGCCCGCGGGAGCGCGGCGCTGTCCGGGGCCGACTGGGCGCTGGAGGAGGTCCGCCGCCGGACCGACTTCGGCTCGGAGCCCCAGGCGCGCACCGTGGGCGCCGCCCTGCGCCTGACGGCGGAGGCGGGCCAGCTGCTGAGCATCTGGCGCCAGTCGCCGCTGCGGGTCCTGGCGCGGCTCCACCTGGTGGCCTCGGGCTCCACGGCCGACGGCGACGTGGTCGGCCGACCCCGCCTGGCCGGCGAGCCGGTGGACGAGCCGCTGATCGACCTGCCCCTGCCCGACGCGCAGGAGGTGGCGGGCCGGCTGGACGGGCTCTCCCGCCTGATCATCGCGGGCGGCTCCGCTCCGGCCCTGATCACGGCGGCGGTGGTGCACGGCGAACTGCTCGCGCTGCGTCCGTTCGGCTCGTACAACGGCCTGGTGGCGCGGACGGCGGAACGGATCGTGCTGATCAACAGCGGCCTGGACCCGAAGGCGATCTGTCCGGCGGAGGTCGGCCACGCGGAACAGGGCCGGGAGGCCTACGTAGAGGCCTTCAAGGGCTATGTCTCGGGGACGGCGGAGGGGATGTCTGCCTGGATCGCGCACTGCGGCCGTGCGATCGAGCTCGGCGTCCGCGAGTCGACGGCGGTCTGCGAGGCGCTCCAGCGCGGCGCGGCCTGACGGGCCCGGACATGGGTTGCGGCGACACCGTACTGCTCTGGTGTCGCCGCTGGCATTCACGCCCAGTTACCAAGCGTCCTCGAATGATTGCCCATCAGGTCGGGAGCTTTGCCCGTCACCTGGTGCGGCTGGCCCGTAATCGACGGGTCGACGTCGCGTGGGTGCTCGGCGTTCATGCTTCGGTCCGTGGGCCTTACTGCGTTTTAAAGATGATCCTCTCGGATGTTCTTTGGTCTCGCGGGCCGTTGCTTCATTTGTACTCCGCTTCGCGGTGGAGCGAAACCCCTGTCCACATTTCTTTGCTTTCCGGTGCGATTCCGGGCGTATCGGACACCCGGGGTTCTCGCAGGTCAGCGGGAGGCCGAGGCAGCCAGGGCGCGCCGTCGGCTCGCGTACCAGACCAGCCCGGCGGTGGCCGCGGCCGCGCCCACCGCGGCGGCCGCGACGAGCGCCGGCCGTGCGGGCATCGACAGCCCCGGCAGCCGCTGCTTCAGCCGTACCGGCCGGTTGAACACCAGCACCGGCCACTCGCGCGCCAGCGCCTCCCGCCGCAGTGCCCGGTCGGGATTGACCGCGTGCGGGTGCCCGACCGCCTCCAGCATCGGGATGTCGGTGGCCGAGTCGCTGTACGCGTAGCAGCGCGCGAGGTCGTACCCCTCGGACTCCGCGAGCTCCCGTACGGCCTCCGCCTTGGTGGGGCCGTAGGCGTAGTACTCGATCTCGCCGGTGAAGCAGCCGTCCTCGCCCACGACCATCCGCGTGGCGACGACCCGGTCGGCGCCGAGCATCTCGCCGATGGGCTCGACGACCTCGGCTCCGGAGGTGGACACGATCACCACGTCCCGGCCCGCGGTGTGGTGGGCCTCGATGAGGGAGGCGGCCTCGTCGTAGATCAGCGGGTCGATGAGGTCGTGCAGGGTCTCGGCGACGATCTCCCGGACCTGCTGCACGTTCCACCCCTTGCAGAGGGCGGACAGGTACTCCCGCATCCGTTCCATCTGATCGTGGTCGGCTCCGCCGGCCAGATAGATGAACTGCGTGTAGGCGGTGCGCAGCACGGCCCTTCGGTTGATCAGGCCGCCCTGGTAGAAGGACTTGCTGAACGTCAGAGTGCTCGACTTCGCAATGACCGTCTTGTCCAGGTCGAAGAAGGCTGCGGTGCGAGGCAAGGAGTGCGGCAAGGGCTGATTTTCCACGACCCGAGCATATGCGCCCACCATTCGGCGTAAAGTGCGGCGCGTGGGTTTGCCTGAGAAGCCTCTCGGGTACACCATGGAAGTCACGGATCGTTCGCGACCGTGCTAACCCGGTCTGGCTCCTCCCCCCCCGAGTCGGACCGTGGGGACGACCCCCGCTCTCCCCCCCGGCGGGGGTCGTCGCATGTCCGGACGCGGTTCGCGTCCCTGCTTTCGACCCCAAGTGATCATTCCTCAGGCCTCCTCGTCCTCGCGGGGCCTGCGCGTCGAAGGCCCTCACCCCCTCGAAGTCATCGCGGTGCGTAGTCGTTCCGGCGCGCTCCGGAACTCACCTGTTGGGGTGAGTGGGTTATTCACAATGAGGCGGCTGTCCACGGTTTTACAGCAAGATCCACTTCTTTTTCCCGATCCCGTCACGGTGATTCCGGCCGCGAAGTCCGCGGCGCTGGATTTGCGGTGAGAAGGAGGCGGAGATCGTGGCTGGATCGAAGTCGTGTGAAGTCCGGGATCTCGTGGTGGCGGGCGGGGACAGGCTGAATCCCGGGGCCGGCGGGCCTGTGGCCGCCGGTGGACGGCCGCTGATCATCACCGAGGACCCCCTGCTGCTCGACGACCTGCTGCGGCTGTGCGCCGCCGCGGGCGCCGAGCCGCATGTGCACCACGCGGTGCCCGAGCAAAGCGGAGCCGACCGTGAGAGCAGCGACGGGAGTGGCGGGGGCGGCCCGGGTGGCACGGGGGGTGCGGGGATCGCGGGGGTCGGCTGGGAATCGGCGCCGCTCGTCCTGGTCGGCGACGACGCCGCCCGGCGGGTGCGCGGCGCACCCCGGCGGGACGGAGTCTTCCTCGTCGGCAGGGATCTGGACGACCCCCACGTATGGCAGCGTGCGGTCGAGATCGGTGCCGAGGAGGTGCTGACCCTCCCCGACGCCGAGAGCCGGCTCGTCGACCGGATCGCCGATGTCGTGGAAGGGGCCGGGCGGCCCGCCCTCACGGTCGGGGTGATCGGGGGCAGCGGCGGAGCCGGAGCCTCCACCCTCGCCTGCGCCCTGGCCCTGCGGGCCGCCCGGGCCGGCGAGCGGACCATCCTCATCGACGGCGACCCCCTCGGCGGCGGTATGGACGTCCTCCTCGGAGGCGAAGCCGCCGAAGGACTGCGCTGGCCCGACTTCGCCGCCTCGCGCGGCCGGGTCGGCGCCGGAGCCCTGGCCGAATCCCTGCCCGAACTGCACGCCCTGCGGGTGCTCAGCTGGGACCGCGGGGACCGGGTGGTGGTGCCGCCCGCAGCGATGCGCTCGGTGGTGGCCGCCGCGCGCCGCCGGGGCGGGGTCGTCGTGGTCGACCTGCCGCGCCGGATCGACGAAGCCGTGGCCGAGGTGCTGGCGCAGCTGGACCTGGTGCTGATGGTGGTACGGGGCGAGCTGCGGGCGGTGGCCGCCGCCGGCCGGGTGTCCGCCGGAGTCCGGATGGTGGCCCGCGACGTCCGCGTGGTCGTACGGGGCCCCGCGCCCGGCGGACTCGACGCGGAGGCCGTCGCCGGACTACTGGGGGTGCCGCTGGCCGGCGAAGTGCCCGTCGAGGTGGGGCTCCCGGGCAGGGTGGCCGAGGGCGAGCCCCCGGGAGCGCACGGGCGGGGCGCCCTCGCCCGTTTCTGCGACGGCTTCTGGCAGCGCGCGCTCGGCTCCGCCCAAGGGGTGTCGGCATGAGCGCCGTACTCCTCGACGCGGTGCGCCAGCGCCTCGCCGAGAGCGGGGCGGAGCCCACCCCGGCGCGGGTGGCGGCGGCCCTGCGGGCCCAGGGCCGGCTGCTGGGCGACGCGGAAGTGCTCGGTGTCGCCGCGGAACTGAGGTCCGAACTGGTCGGCGCGGGCCCGCTGGAGGCGCTCCTCGCCGACCCCGAGGTCACCGACGTCCTGGTGGCGGCCCCCGACCGGGTCTGGGTGGACCGAGGCGGCGGGCTGGAGCTGACCGGGGTGACCTTCGCCGACGCAGCCGCCGTGCGCAGGCTCGCCCAGCGGCTCGCCGCCGTCGCCGGGCGCCGGCTCGACGACGCCCGGCCCTGGGTGGACGCCCGGATGCCCGACGGCACCCGGTTGCACGCCGTACTGCCCCCGGTGGCCGTCGGCTCGGCGTGCCTGTCCCTGCGGGTGGTGCGACCCCGCGCCTTCACCTTGGAGGAACTGGTCGCGGCGGGGACACTGCCGCCCGGCGGACAGCGCCTGCTGCGGGACATGGTGCGGGCCCGGCTGTCGTTCCTGGTCTCGGGCGGGACGGGCACCGGCAAGACCACCCTGCTCAGCGCCCTGCTCGGGCTGGTCGGCCCCGGGGAGCGGATCGTGCTCGCCGAGGACTCGGCCGAGCTGCGGCCCGACCATCCGCACGTGGTGCGGCTGGAGACCCGGCCGGCCAACCAGGAGGGCGCGGGCCAGGTCACCCTCGCCGACCTGGTCCGCCAGGCGCTGCGGATGAGGCCGGACCGCCTCGTCGTCGGCGAGGTCCGGGGCGCCGAGGTCGCGGACCTGCTGGCCGCCCTCAATACGGGTCACGAAGGCGGGTGTGGCACGGTCCACGCGAATGCCGCCGCCCATGTGCCCGCCCGGCTGGAGGCCCTCGGGACGGCCGCCGGGCTGGACCGGGCCGCTCTGCACAGCCAGTTGGCGGCCGCCCTGACCCTGGTGGTCCACCTCGTACGGGACCGGGCCGGCCGGCGCCGGGTCGCCGAGGTGCACGTCCTGGAGCGGGACCCGGCCGGGCTCGTGGTCACCGTGCCGGCGCTGCGCTGGGGAGCCCGCGGGTTCGTACGGGACCGGGGCTGGGAGCGGCTGCGCCCGCTGCTCGCGGGTGCCCGGTGAGCGCCGGGGCGGTGGCGCCGCTGCCGGTGTTCGCCGGGGTGCTGTGCGCCGGAGCGGCCGCCTGGGCGCTGGCCGG
>NZ_JBEXPT010000051.1:0-42291 GCF_040612195.1 Streptomyces sp. NPDC006450
GGGGACGACGGGGGCCCGGCCGGGCGAACCGATATACCCGCGGGCCCGGGCCCGGCCAACACCCGCGCGCGAGCGGCTCAGTGGATGACGGCCGCCTCCGGCGCCACCTCGGACTTGGCCGGGCCGCCATCGGACGCACCGGCCGGGCCGGCCCCCCGCAGCGGGACCTCCTTGACGAACCAGGCGGCCGCGAAGCCCAGTACCGCGATCCCCGCACCCAGCAGGAACGCCGAGTGCGTACCGGCGGCCACCGCGTGCTGGTAGGCGTCCCGGACGACCTCCGGCAGCTTCGCGAGGCTGGCCGCGTCCAACTGCGCCGAGCCGGCCTTGGCCGCCGCCTCGGGACCGAGCCGGTCGGTCATCGTGCTGGTGACCTGACTCGTGAACAGGGAGCCCATCAGCGCCACGCCGAAGGAGCCGCCGAGCGTACGGAACAGGGTCGCCGAGGAGGACGCGACGCCCATGTCCTTCATCTCGACGCTGTTCTGCGCGACCAGCATCGTGATCTGCATCAGGAAGCCGAGGCCGGCGCCGAGCACCGCCATGTACACACCGGACATCAGGCGGCTGGTCCCGGTGTCCATGGTGGCGAGCAGGAAGAGCCCGACGACCATGAGCCCGCCGCCGATGATCGGGAAGATCTTGTACTTGCCGCTGCTGGTGGTGATCCGGCCCGCGATCAGCGAGACGGCCATCATCGAGAGCAGCATCGGCAGGAGCAGCAGGCCGGAGTTGGTGGCCGAGGCGCCCTGGACCGACTGCTGGAAGAGCGGCAGGTACAGCACGCCGCCGAACATCGCGAAGCCGACCAGGAAGCCGATCACGGACATGAGGGTGAAGTTGCGGCTGCGGAAGATGTGCAGCGGCATGACCGGGTCGGCGGCCTTGGTCTCGGCGTAGAGGAAGCCGGCGATGGAGACGATGCCGACGGCGACCAGGCCGATGATCTCGGTGGAGCCCCACGCGTACTCGGTGCCGCCCCAGGTGGTGACGAGGACGGTGGAGGTGATGCCGACGGTGAGCAGCGCCGCGCCGAGGTAGTCGATCTTGGGGCGCTCTCCGTGCTGCTTCTTCGGGAGGTGCAGCACGGCGGTGACCATGGCCAGGGCCACGGCGCCGAGCGGCAGGTTGATGTAGAAGGACCAGCGCCAGCCCATGTGGTCGGTGATGGTGCCGCCGACCAGCGGTCCACCGATCATGGCGAGGGCCATCACGCCGGCCATCATGCCCTGGTACTTGCCGCGCTCGCGGGGCGGGATCAGGTCGCCGATGATCGCCATGACGCCGACCATCAGGCCGCCGGCGCCGAGGCCCTGGATCGCGCGGAAGCCGATGAGCTGGCCCATGTCCTGGGCCATGCCGCTGAGTGCGGAGCCGATCAGGAAGATGACGATCGAGACGAGGAAGGAGCCCTTCCGCCCGTACATGTCACCGACCTTGCCCCAGATGGGGGTGGAGGCGGCGGTGGCCAGCGTGTAGGCGGTGACGACCCAGGAGAGGTGCTCCAGGCCGCCGAGCTCGCCGACGATCGTGGGCATGGCCGTGCCGATGATCATGTTGTCGAGCATCGCCAGCAGCATCGCGATCATGAGCGCCATCAGGACGACCCGCACGCTGCGCGGCTTCACCTCCTCCGAGGCGGCCGCGTTCTTCTTGGTTTCCACCATGTTCCACTCCCCTGGCGCATACGCACCGGCCCTGGGACTTACTTGCCGACCGGCTAGTTCACTACACTGGGGAAGGTAGACCCGTAACTAGCCGGGCGTCAAGTAAGCAAACAGGGGAGAGTCATGCCCAGCAGCAGTCCACAGCCGCGCCGCGGCAATACGCGGCAGCGCATCCAGGACGTGGCACTGGAACTCTTCGCCGAGCAGGGGTACGAGAAGACCTCGCTGCGGGAGATCGCGGAGCGGCTTGGGGTCACGAAGGCGGCGCTGTACTACCACTTCAAGACCAAGGAAGACATCATCATCAGCCTGTTCGACGACCTGACCCGGCCGATCGACGAGCTGATCCAGTGGGCGGAGGAGCAGCCGCGCACGCTGGAGATGAAGCGGGAGGTCCTGCGCCGCTACAGCGAGGCGATGGCGGGCGGCGCCTCCCTGTACCGCTTCATGCAGGAGAACCAGGCCTCACTGCGGGAGCTGACCATCGGCGAGACGGTGAAGAAGCGCCTCTTCGCCCTGGTGGATCTGCTCCGGACCGGCCAGGAGGACGCCCCGCTGGCCGACCAAGTGCGGTGCGTGAGCGCCCTGTTCACCCTGCACGCGGGAATGATGTTCCTCCAGCACGTGGAGGGGGATCCCGAGGAGACCCGCCAGGCCGCCCTGGAGGTCGCGACGGACCTGATCACCCAGGCCCACCGGGCGTAGATTCCGCCTCGTTCACTCGATCGAACGAACGAGACCCGGAATAACTACTCTCCGTAGTCGGAGCGGCTACTTTTGGTGATGCGCGCTGCGGAAGGGCCGCGGCGCCCGAGCCAAAGGCACCGCCGTCATGATGCGTCTCGCCCTCACCACCGCCGCTGCCGCGGCAGCCGCCGTCTTCGCCACCACGCCCGCGCCGCCGCAGGCCCCCGCGCCGGCCGCCCCCCTCTCCTACGTCGCCCTCGGGGACTCCTACAGCGCGGCCTCCTTCGTGCGCCCCTGGAACACCGACGGATGCGGGCGCTCCGAGCTGGACTATCCCCATCAGGCCGCGCGGAGGCTGAAGTTGGAGCTCACCGATGTCACCTGCTCCGCCGCGGAGGTCAGAGCGGGGCTGCTGGGCCCGCAGTCCGAGCTGAAGGGGCCACCCTCCGTGCCCCCACCGGGCGGATGGGCCGCAAAGCCCGCGCAGATCACGGCCGTTACGGCGGCCACCGATCTGGTCACGGTCGGCGCCGGCGGCAACTCCGTGGGCTTCTCGGAGATCGTCGAGACCTGCGTGAAGCGGGGCCTGGCCTCTTTCGGTACGGGCACACCGTGCACCGATCACTACGCGCGGGGCCGGGGCGCCGCCGGACTCGACGCCCGGTTCAGCGCGCTGGAGGCCGATTTCACGGCCCTGCTGAAGGAGATCCGCACGCGCGCTCCGCGCGCCGGGGTGGCGGTCGTCGGATATCCGGCCGTCGTGGACGAGGCCGCGGGCTGCGGCTGGGGATCCTGGCACCAGCTCGGAACCGTCGCCAAGGGCGACATGCCCTGGCTCGACGGCCTGGAGCGCAGACTCAACGCCCTCCTGCGGGAGCAGGCCCGCCGCAGCGGCGCCGCGTATGTGGACACGTACACCTCCAGCACCGGGCACGGGGTGTGTGCGGGCGCAGAGCAGCGCTGGATGTACGGGATCAAGGACAGCCTGACCGGACCGGGGGAACAGAGCGACCCGCCCTCCGAGCTGTGCCGCTCCATCCCGGCCCGGGGTGAGGCCTGCACCGTCCTCCACCCGAACCTCCGCGGCGCCACCCACCAGGCGGACCGCGTCACCGAGACCCTGACCGCGCTGGGGGCGGACAGAACCTGATATTCAGCACGCCGGCCGGCATGTTGCTCGCCGGAAGGACCGCCATCGTCACGGGGCCGAGCAGGGGCTCGGAGGCGCCATCGCGGAGCGCTTCGCGCAGGAGGGCGCGCGCGTGGTCCTCGCGCCCTCCCACATGATCGGCGCCAGCTTCATCCTCGACGGCGGCTGGACCACCCGCTGACGGAGGCCGGACACGCAGCGGGGCCCGGACCCGCGCGGTGCGGTCCGGACCCTGTCTCGTGCGGTGTCGCCGTGGGGCGGGGGTGCGTCAGCTCTGCGCGGTGGTGTCGTCCGTCTGCCCGGCGCCCTCGGCCGCGACCGCCTTCTCGCGCATCTTGCGCAGCAGCTCCGCCTTCAGGTCGGCCGCACCCTGGCGGTCGAGGTTGCGGTGCGGGCCGTTGTTCTGCCGTTCGGCGCGGGACTGCCGCTTGCGCTGGCCGCCGCCCTGGCCGACGGGGTTGTTGATGTTCTTGCTGACGGTCACGGGTTCTCCCGGTCATGGTGCGAAGTGATCTACGGATGCGTCGGTGGGGGACGGACGGCGGCGGCGTCGACGGACGTCAGCCGGGGCCCATCACGCGCTCACTCGTAAATCGGCCTCTGGAAGAACATGACAAAGACGTTACCCGCTTCCGTCGACCCCGCACACCAACCGTTTCGCCGCACCGGCGCCCTGCCGTTGCGGGACGACCCTCAGCGGGCTTCCCGTGACTCCCGCCACTGGGCGAGTTCTGCTTCGACGTCGAATTCCCCGAGGTTCAGCGGGGGGCCGGGCGGCGGCCTGCGCAGGGCCGCGCGGATCTTGTCGTTGATCTCCGTGAGGAGGTCGCGGACCTGGCGTTCGGTGCGGGCGGCCTTGATCGCCTCGCGGGCGTCTTCCGCCTCCTTGCGCAGGGCGAGTGCCGGCGGGAGGACCGCGAAGCCCTCGCGGTGCAGCTTGCCCTTGATCCACCACAGCTCGTCGTACGGGGCGTCGAGCGAGGCCAGCGGTTTGCCGAAGCCGGGCAGTTCCGCGAAGTCTCCGCGTTCCCCGGCCTGTCTGATCTGGCGGTCCACGAAGGATTCGAAGCTGACACCAGGCGGTTTGCGCTCGGTCACGTTGCCTCCCAAGGGGTCCCTGCCAGCATAACTCCGAGGACTGGAGAGGGGGTTGCACACCGTAACCGGCTGGCCTTCGGCCTCAGAGGCGGCGGTCCGACTCCTCGATCGGGATGTCGTTGATGCTGGCCTCGCGGCGGCGCATCAGGCCCGCCGCGTCGAACTCCCACTGCTCGTTACCGTGGCTGCGCCACCACTGGCCGCTCGTGTCGTGCCACTCGTACTCGAAGCGCACCGAGATGCGGTTGCCGGTGTAGGCCCACAGCTCCTTGCGCAGCCGGTACTCCAGCTCGCGCTCCCACTTCTCGGCGAGGAAGGCGCGGATCTCGGCGCGACCGGTCAGGAAGCGGTCGCGGTTGCGCCAGGCGGAGTCCTCGGTGTAGGCGAGGGCGACGCGTTCGGGGTCGCGGCTGTTCCAGGCGTCCTCGGCGGCCTGCACCTTGGCCCGGGCGGACTCCTCGGTGAAGGGCGGCAGCGGCGGTCGCACGGAGGGAGGGGTGGTGGAAGGAGGGGTGACGGAATCAGTGGCGGTCACGGTGGGGCACCTCTCTGCAGCGGCTGGCGAGCGAGGGTGAGAACGATCGTTCTCAGCACTGCGCCCACCCTAGAGAACGGCCGTTCTCCGCGCAAGCGATTCTGGTTTACGCTGCATGCATGCCCGCCGCCCCGATGACCGACGAAGACGCCCGCACCCGCCTGCTGGACGCCGCCGAGGCGCTGTTCTACGCCGAGGGCATCCAGGCCGTGGGCATGGACCGGATCCGCGCCGCGTCGGGCATCCCGCTCAAGCGGCTGTACCGCCTCTACCCGGCCAAGGAATCCCTGGTCACCGCCTATCTGGAGCGCCGCGACCGCCGCTGGACGGCGAGCCTGCGCGCAGCGGTCGCAGGGCAGGCCGACCCGGTCGGGGCGGTCTTCGAGTGGCTCGCGGGGTGGTTCTCGGAGCCGGACTTCCGCGGCTGCGCCTTCCTGAACGCGTACGGGGAGCTGGGCGCGGGGCCCACCGGAGTGCTGGACGTCGTACGCCGGCACAAGGCGGAGCTACGGGCGTTGCTGGCCGGCATCACCGGGCCGGGCCGGGAGGGCCTGGCGGAACAGTTGCTGCTGCTGGTCGAGGGGGCGACGGTGGTCGCGGCCCTGGAGCCGGGCCCGGGGGCAGCGGTGCGGGCGCGGGAGGCGGCGTACGTCCTGGTGCGGGCCGATGGAGGGATTAACGCGGCGGCCGAGTGATCGGTCACGCGTCGTACACAACCGCTTCGCATTGTCAGCTTTTAACTGGTGTTGGGACTTTTGTCCACCGGAAGACCGCATTCGGCGGTCACCCTCCGGTCCGTCGCCTTTCCTCGCGGAGGAAACACCCTTGTCTGCTTCCCGCTGCACGTCGGCCGCCCTGGTCGTCGCGGCCGTCACCGCGACCTGCCTGCTGCCGGCCGTGCCGGCCTTCGCCGCCGGCTCGCCGCACATCCGGTTCTCCCAGCCGTACGTCCCCTCGATCGCCGCCGGAAAGACCGGCCGCGTGGTGATCGTGGCGGAGACCGGCGGCGATCCGGCACTCAGCAGCAGCTTCCGGATCACCGCTCCGGAGCGGACGACCTTCCCCGAGGCCCGCTTCTACTGGAACGGCGACCGCGCGGGCGCACCCTGCACCCTCTCCAGCAACGCCCGCCAGCTGACCTGCGACGCCGGGACCCGGGCGGGCTTCGCCTTCCCGGCGGAGAGCAACACCCGGCTGGGCGTCCTCGTACGGGTGGACGCGAACGCTCCCGAGGGCACGACGCTCGACGGCGGCGAGTGGGCGGCCGGGGCGGGCTCCTCGCCCGGTCTGTACGCGGTGTCCACCCCGGTGAGGGGGCCCAAGGGCGACGACGGGCACGACGGTCACGACGGGAAGCCGGGCCACGACGGCAAGCCCGGTCACCACGGGAAGCCGGGCCGCCCCGGACCCAAGGGCGACAAGGGCGACCAGGGCGAGCGCGGCGAGAAGGGCGAGCGCGGGGACCGCGGGGAGAAGGGCGACCAGGGGAAGAAGGGTCCGAAGGGCGACACCGGCCCCGCCGGGCCGAAGGGCGACCAGGGTCCGGCCGGCGGCCCCCAGGGTCCGAAGGGCGACACCGGGGCACCCGGGCCGAAGGGCGACACGGGCCCGTCGGGCGGCCCGAAGGGCGACACCGGAGCACCCGGACCGAAGGGCGACACGGGCAACCCCGGCCCGACGGGACCGGCAGGACCGGCAGGAGTCCCCGGACCGGGCGGACCCCAGGGCCCCAAGGGCGACACCGGCCCGGCCGGCGGACCCAAGGGCGACAAGGGCGACAAGGGTGACAAGGGCGACCGCGGAGACACCGGGCCGACGGGAGCGAGCGGACCGGCCGGACCGAAGGGCGACCGGGGCCCGAAGGGCAAGCCGGGCAAGCCCGGACCCGAGGGCAAGCCGGGCCGCCCGGGACCCAAGGGAGACCAGGGCCCGAAGGGCCCGAAGGGCGACCAGGGCAAGCCCGGCAAGTGCAAGTGCGGCAAGGACCACGGAGGTAAGGACCACGGGGGCAAGGACCACGGCGGTAAGGACCACGGCGGCAAGGGCAACAAGCCCGGCAAGCACGCCGCCCGCATCGTCAGCGACAAGCTGCACGTCCGCACCGGCCCCGGCACGCACTACAAGAAGACCGGCGTCTTCAAGTACGGCAACAAGGTCCAGGTGCAGTGCAAGACCAACGGCACCTCGGTCGACGGCAACACCATTTGGTACAAGCTCGCCGACGGCCGCGGCTGGATCTCCGCCCGCTACGCCGCGAACCTGAACCGCATCCCCACCTGCTGACCGGACCGGCCTGACCCGGCCTGACCCAGCTCGACCACCTTCGGTGCGCACCGAGGCCTCCAAGCCCCGGTGCGCACCGAAGTCGTTTCCGCACCAGCAGGGCCGTTCGACCGTTCCCCTCCGCCGGCTCCCCTCCCCCGCTCCCCTCTCCCTGCTCGCGGAAGCGCGGGTTCGATGCCCGCCCTCCGCTCCACAGCAAAGCCCCAGGTCACCGACCTGGGGCTTGGGTGATCCCGGCCGCAGCCGGCGAGGAGAGGACCTCGTACCGCCGCGAGGGCGGCCTGCTGCGCGAAGGAGAAGCGGACCCGCACGACGAGGCGCCCTGGCCGGCGGCCCGGTGCGGAGCACCGAATGCGCGGGGGGCTACCGGGTCGCCGCATGCTTGTGCCGTGCCCGGGCGTACCCGGACACGGCACAAGCGGTCAGGCCCTGATCAGCTCAGGGTGCCGGTTACTTCATGTCCTTCCGGCGGTGGTTGGGGTCCATGGGGGCCTCCATGACCTTGGCCGGCTTGGCGCGCTGGGCCGTCCCGATCGGCAGCGGCGGGGTGACCAGTACCCAGCCGTCGGTGCAGTTCACCAGGGTGTCGGTGTTGTTCTCGAGCTCACACCGGCGCTCGTACAGCTCGTTGTCCAGGGTCAGGACCTGGAACACGACGTCGTTCGCCTGGGAGGCCACGGAGATGGAGCAGGCGTCGGCGGGGAGGTCCGCGCCACCGTTGGTGCCCTGGGTCAAGGGCGTCCAGTTCCAGGTGGTCGGTTCCTGGATGGAGCGGACGCCGCCGACGACCTGGTCGGCGGTCAGGACGGCCTTGACCTCGCTGGAGTTGCTGGGCTCGTAGGCGTCGACGTCCTGGCAGGTGGCGGGACCAGCAGGACCGGTCGCACCGGTCGCACCGTCCGCACCGTCGGCGCCGGCCGGACCCGTCGGACCCTGCGGACCCGTCGGACCGGTCGCACCGCCGCCAGGTCCGGCCGGACCCTGCGGACCCGTCGGACCCGTCGCACCATCCGCGCCGTCGGCGCCGTCAGCGCCGGCCGGACCCTGCGGACCCGTCGCGCCGGCCGGACCCTGCGGACCCGTCGGACCGGTCGCACCGCCGCCAGGTCCGGCCGGACCCGTCGGACCCTGCGGACCCTGCGGACCCTGCGGACCCGTCGGACCCGTCGCGCCCGTGCCACCCGGCTTGCACTTGTCGTGGTCGTCGCCCGGCGCCAGGTACCTGGCGGACTGCTCGTGCTGCTTCGCCGCCCAGTCCACCACCTGCGGTGCGTGGAGCCAGTCCGGCCCCTGCGCCCCGCGCGGCCCGTCGTGTCCGTCGTGCCCGTCGGGCCGGCAGTCGTCACCTCCGTCCGGCGAGCTCGCCGCGGCCACTGCCACGGTCTGCTGCGCTGACGGCGTGCCCGCTGCGGCAGGGCTCGCGATGCCCGCCACAACGAGAGCCAGCGCCGCGAACGTGCCGGTCGTCAGCCACCCTGCCCGCCGGGGAAGCGGGCCGAGAGAAGATCGTGTCCCGGACTCAGGACTCATGCGTTGCTCCTTCTGGAACCGAATGATGTGCGTCTACGGACTGGGTCGCCCCGGGACACAGTCGACCGACAGCCGGGAGACGTGTCAGAGGCACGCACGGACTTCAGCGCATCGGCCCAAAGCGGGCGGGCCATGAGGACGACCCTCCAGCGCGCCTCCCCCGCTTCGGACGCACGTACAGGCTCCGGTGTGAATCTCGTCGACGGCCGTGTCGCGCCTCGTCCGGTCCGCCCTCGAACCTGTTCCTGAAGGCCGTGAGTTGGGCCGCGTGAGCACCCCGGCCCGGCGGGGCGGGACCGCCGCCTCGAAACCCGCGGAAGAAACTCCGACGGAGATGTCGAGAACCCGTGCCCCGCTCCGTCTCCTCAGTGAACGCGGCCACAATGGGTCGCACAGCACCGAGGAGACCACCATGGCCAAGTACCTGCTTCTCAAGCACTACCGCGGCGCTCCGGCCCCCGCCAACGACGTACCCATGAGCGAGTGGACGCCGGAGGAGATCTCGGCCCACATCCAGTACATGAGCGATTTCGCGGCCCGGCTGGAGGGGACCGGCGAGTACGTCGACGGTCAGGCGCTCGCCCCCGAGGGGACCTGGGTCCGGTACGACGGCGAGGGCCGCCCGCCCGTCACCGACGGCCCCTTCGCCGAGACGAAGGACCTGATCGCCGGCTGGATGGTGATCGACGTGGACAGCTACGAGCGTGCCGTCGAGCTGGCCGGGGAGCTCTCTGCGGCCCCCGGTGCGGGTGGCAAGCCGATCCACGAGTGGCTGGAGCTGCGCCCCTTCCTGTCGGCGGCGCCCACCATCCCGGAGTGCCCGCACTCGTGACCGCGCCGATGGACGAGGCCCTGCTCCGGAGCCTCACACCGCAGGTCCTCGGGATCCTCGTCCGCCGCGGAGCAGATTTCGCGGCGGCCGAGGACGCCGTACAGGAAGCCCTGATCGAAGCGGTCCGGGTCTGGCCCGAGGACCCTCCCCGGGACCCGAAGGCGTGGCTGGTCACCGTGGCCTGGCGCCGGTTCCTCGACGCGACGCGGGCGGACACCGCCCGGCGGCGGCGCGAGGAGCGCGTGGAGGAGGAGCCGGCGCCCGGCCCCGCGCCCGCGGTGGACGACACCCTCCAGCTCTACTTCCTCTGCGCCCACCCCTCCCTCACCCCGTCCTCGGCCGTCGCGCTCACCCTGCGCGCGGTCGGCGGACTCACGACACGGCAGATCGCCGCGGCCTACCTCGTCCCCGAGGCGACCATGGCGCAGCGCATCAGCCGCGCCAAGCGGACCGTCTCCGACGTCCGCTTCGACCGCCCCGGGGACGTCGGCACGGTCCTGCGCGTCCTCTACCTGGTGTTCAACGAGGGCTACTCCGGCGACATCGACCTCGCCGCCGAGGCCATCCGCCTCACCCGCGGCCTGGCCGCCGCCATCGACCATCCCGAGGTGTCGGGGCTCCTCGCCCTGATGCTGCTCCACCACGCCCGGCGCGCGACGCGCACCGCCCCCGACGGGAGCCTGATCCCGCTCGCCGAGCAGGACCGCACCCGCTGGGACACGGCCCTGATCGCCGAGGGCATCGGCATCCTCCATCCCGCCCTCGCCCGCGACCGGCTGGGCGAGTTCCAGGCCCAGGCGGCCATCGCAGCCCTCCACGCGGACGCGCCCACCACCGAGGAGACCGACTGGGTGCAGATCGTGGAGTGGTACGACGAGTTGGTACGCCTCACCGACAGCCCGATCGCCCGCCTCAACCGCGCGGTGGCGGTCGGTGAGGCCGACGGCCCCCGCGCCGGCCTGGCGGCGCTGGCGGAGCTCGACGCCACGCTCCCCCGCCACACCGCGGCGGCCGCGTACCTCCACGAACGCGACGGCGACCTGACCACGGCGGCCCGCCTGTACGCCGAGGCGGCCCACCGGGCCCCCAACCTCGCGGAACGCGACCACCTGACCCGCCAGGCGGCCCGCCTGAACTCCGCCCGCCGGCCCTGAGCAGCCGGAACCCCGAGATCTGTCAAGCCCCGAACGTCAGGGGCATGACGCGGTGCGCCGATCCGGGGTCAATGGAGGCATGGGATCACACAGAGCAGGTGACCCACCCGCATCGTCCGGGGCCATCCCTGAACGACGCGTCATGCGGGAACAGGGGGACCGATCGACCGTCCCTCTGCCGCTGCTCGACGGAGGTGAACTTCTCATGACCCACAAACCCCACATGCCCCACGCACCCCGCACACGGCGCCTCGCCGTACTCACGGCCACGGCCGCCCTGGCCGCGGCGGGCGGACTGCTGCCCTCCAGCGCGTTCGCCGCACCGGCCACGCCGCACGCCGACACCGTCACCGCCGCGGCACCCGGTCACGACGGCCGCGGCGATCAACGCATCGGCTCCTGCCATTGGCACAGCGTCGGCGGCGACCACGGCAAGCGCAAGGGCCACGATCCCGGCTGGGGCTGGTGGCACTGCCACAAGCACGGGCACGGGCACAAGCACGGGCACAAGGACGGGCACGACAAGGACCGCCGGCGCGACAACGACCGCTGGCGCGATGCCGACCGCTGGCGCGACGTCGACCGCTGGCTCGACATCGGCCGCTGGTACAACGACGGCCGCGTCCACGGCACCTGAGCCGGCTCTGGAGCCCAAGGAAGCCGCCCCACACCACAACTGAATTCACGGTCCGGGCTGGAGGGCACGTCCCCCCAGCCCGGTCCGCCGCACGTGTGCAGATGATCCGCCGACGCGTGGCCACACGCCTCACCACGTCATGCTCCGGCCGGGCGCGCGCCCTGTTGGTCCCGGTCCCGGTCTGCGCGTGCCGCCGCGGTGGCGCGGGCGAAGGCCTCCTCCGGGAGCGGGCCGTCGGCCTCGGGGAGCAGATGGGCGCGGGGAATCCTCAGGTCCAGCAGAAGCTCACGCAGGGTGGGGACGGTGCCGCGGGTGAGGTGGACCGCGCTGCGGTGCAGGGCCTCGCGGCCGGCCAGACGCGTGGTGGACCACCAGTGGGAGCCGGTCCGGTCGCGGACCTCTTCCCAGCCGCCCCTCAGGAACTCACTCTCGGGGTAGGCGGCGATCCCACTGCTGCCCGACGCGGCGGGTGCGCGCGGGATCGGGTCGAGGTCGGCGTCCACCAGGACCAGACGGGAGACCACGTGCTGGTGCCGGGCGGACAGGACGATGGCCACCCAGCCGCCCATGCTGTGAGCGATCAGTTCGGCGCCGGCGACATTCGCGCAGGTCAGGGCTACGGCACGCCTATCCGCGTGTGACTCCAGGATGTAGTCGAAGCCGGTCGGCCGGTCGCTGATGCCGTGCCCCGGCATGTCGACCAGCAGCGAACGGCGGCCCGCGAGCAGGGGATGGACCGCGACCTCCGTGAAGTAGGCGGGCGACGTGGCGCCCAGCCCGTGCACGTAGACACGTGCGGGCTCCCGCCCCGGCAGCTCGACCCAGCGGATCCGGTCGCCCTCGGGCGTCACGGCGGCATGGCGCGCAGTCTGCTCCCCTGCGGTCGAGATCGAGGAGAGACGAGAGTAGCCACTGGGCCAGGGCGTCCTGCTACGGCTTCCGCTTCACATCGGCCACGTCCACGCCTTCGCCCTCGAAAGCCCCGAACGCTTCGACGCTCACCCCGCTGCCGGTGCCCGTGACCTCCAGGGCCAACCGGCTTCCCATCATGCGCAAGTCGATCCTCACGCGGGGAGCGCCCTCGTGGTCCGGCATCCGGTGGATGTGCGCCGCCGGGTAGTCGAGGTCCGTCAGCTTCTTCTGCATCGTCTGGTAGTCGGCCGTCTTCGTGTTCTTGAACGCCTCGCTGATGCGCTGCGCGTGCTCGCCGCCGAAGCACTCCTCCCCGGCACTCAGGGGCACCTCTTCGGTCGGGTCGGGCAGGGCGAAGCCGGGTGTCGGCTCCGGCGGCGACGCGGCATCGTCCGGCAGGGGGACCGGTATGCCCCCGTCGGCGTCCGGAACACCCGGCGGAGTCTCGCCAGGCCCGTACTCCGGCTCCGGACCTCCCTCCCGACCCGGCAGGTCCTCGGGCTCGGGCGGGACTCCCCCAGTCGGCACGCCCTCGGGGGCCACGCCCTTGTCGGCCGGAACGTGCTGAGCACAGCTCGGCAGGATGCGGGTCATCATCTCGAGGAAGCGCAGCTCCGGATCGCCCTCGCCCGTCGGAGCTTCCTGCGACGCGGATGCCGCCGAGACGCCGCTGCCCGCGAGGGCCTGATCGGTGGTGGCGTTCCGGGTGCCGCAGCCGGACAGCACGATGCAGCCGAGCACGGCCACCAGCAGGGACTTCGGGAGGGAGATTGATCGCATGCCCGCATCATGCAGAGACCGGTTCACCGGCCACATGAGTACGCCTACTCACCTCATCCTGAGCTGCCGTCAGGAGGTGAGGTACCCGGCAGCCCCCGCCACCGGCAGGCTCGCCCAGGTTCGTGTCCCGCCCCCGGGTTCCCGGGACTCCCCGAAGCCCCAGGCCCCGCCGCAGTCCCGCACCACGGCGGCCATCACCCGCAGTGCGGCGCGTCGGCGGGCCTCGCAGTGGGCGGCGAGGCGGGGGTGGGAGTGGGGGGTGTGCCCGTCGTAGACGGTGAGGCGGAGGGCGCCTTCGCGGTGGCGGAGAGCGAGGTACAGGCTCCGGCCGGGATCCAAGTACCAGGCCGCCGCAATGAGTTCACCGACCACCTGCACGGCCGCGGGCACGACCCGGTCGAGGCGATGCGCGTGCAGGACGGACCGTACGGTGCTGCGCGCGATCTGGGCGCTGTACGGCTCCCCGGGCACGGTCAGGCTGCACGACAGCCCGTCGGGGGACGGCGGCTCGTCGCTCGGCGGACAAGCGTCGAAGCAGCCGGGGCTGGGGGGCATGAAGGGGCTGAGCATGACGGACTCCCTGTCGTAACGCGGATGGCGACGTGTACTTCGGTGAGCTCGACGCGCACGGATTGCTCTCGCGTTGATGGGGGCAGTGGCTCGTCGCCGAGGCCGAGGCATGCTGCGGCGATGCACTTCCAACTCCCTTGCGTGAGCCGTGCATTACCGAATGTAGCGCGAAGCGGGCCTTTTTTGGCCCGCCGTCCGGGAGAAGTCAGCCGTTCGTGCACGAGGGTCCGGTGACGCGTAAGACTGCACCCCATGACCGCGAGGACAGCTCCCACCGAGCGCCAGAAGCGACTGGGGTACGAACTGCGCCGAATGCGCACGTCAGCAGGGCTCTCGGCCGAGTTCACGGCGGGCCTGCTGGGCGTGGACCGCGGCGCAATCTCCGCCATGGAGTCGGGCACCCGCGCCATCTCTACCGAACGGATCCGCACACTGGCAGCCAACTGCCAGGTTGACGACGAGCGGTACATCGCCGGGCTGACGGACATGGCCCTGCCCGCCGGCCCTCGATGGTGGGACCGCTACAGGGGCCAAGTACCGCAAGGCTTTTTGGACATCGCCGAGCTGGAGGCGCGCAGCATCCGCATGCGGGTTGCGTACCCGCACCACATGCCGGGACTGCTCCAGACCTCGGACCATGCCCTCGCCGTGTTCCGCATGGTCATCCCCGCACTCCCCGAGCACGAGGTCGCGCTGCGGCTGGCACTGCGCGTCGAGCGCCAGAGCGTCCTGGACGGCGAGAACGCTCCCGCGTTCGTAGCCGTCGTGCACGAAGCCGCTCTGCGGTTGCGGTTCGGCAGTACGGACATCCTGCGGGCGCAGCTGAACCACTTGATCCAGCGCTCCGAACAGGACAATGTGACTTTGCTCGTCCTCCCGTTCGAGGCGGGCGGCTTTCCGGGAGCAGGACAAACGGTGCTCTACGCGGAAGGGCCGACGGCGCAACTCGACACCGTGCAGATCGACAACTCGCACGGGCCCGACTTCCTCCATGCCGAGACCCAACTCGCGAAGTACCGAGCTCATTTCGAGCTGATGGAGCAGATGGCGCTATCCCCGGAGGCATCCCGGGACTTCATCCATTCCATCGCGAGCGAACTGTGAGAGGGGACATCGTGACCGACGTGACCTGGGAGGACCCCTTCTGCGGCGAGGGGAACTCCTGCTACCGGATCGGGGTGGACGGGGACGGCAACAGCTACATAGCCCTCTCCGGCCAGGAGGACACGTACCTCACCGACACCCGTGAAGCCTTGCAACAGCTCATCCGGGACATCAAGGCCGGCAAGGCCGACCACCTGCTGGCGGACTGACCCCGCCACCCGCCGGAGCGGACAGCGGGGTCCCGCTCTACTTGATGCTGCGCGGGAAGGTGATCTCCACGCGGCGGTTCTTCTTGCGGCCTTCCTCGGTGCCGTTGTCGGCGATCGGGTAGTCCTCGCTGTAGCCGCGTACGTCGAAGGTGACGCTCGGGTTGGTCACCGTCTTCGCCAGCTCGGCCTGCACGGCGTCGGCTCGCTTCTTGGAGAGTTCCTTGCCGTGCTCGTAGCTGCCCTGGTCGTCGGTGAAGCCGAAAACCCGGACGGTGGTGGCCTTCTGGGTGTTGATCTCCTGCGCGATGGCCTGGATGCGGGCGGCGGCCTGTGCATTGAAGACGGCGCTGTCCTCGGGGAACATCACCTCGGACTGGAGCGCCATCATGACGGTCTGGTTCGTCTCCTGGCGCCGCTCTTCGCCGCCGAGATCTTCGACTACCTCCACCATGTCCAGCACCTTCGGGGGTGCGAGAATGCCGCCCTGGGGGAGCTTCAGCCCTGGGGAGTCGGCTTTGATGGGTACGGGCGCCGCGGCGGAAGGTTCCGTCCCGGGGGGTACGGACGGCGTGACGTCGTCGGCATACGCACTGGTCGCGCCGATGAAGTGCACGCTGGCGATGACGAGACCGGCGACGGCCGTGGCTGCGGTGGTTCGATGGCGTTTGGTCATGAGGTCACCCGGAGAGTTTGATGGTGGCCGCGGCAAAGCTCGGCAGACCGAACACGACCTCGGTGGTAGTGGCCGGCGGCGAGGGGAACTGTGCGAAGACGGCGACACTCTCCCCACCCTTAATGGACGCGAGGCCGGTAGTACACGCACATCGCCCCTCTGTGTCACGCAGCACGAGGTAGCGCTTCTTGCCAACAGCGTCGACCAGACTTGCGCCGGCAACGGAGCCGGGGCTAGCCGTCCTCTCTTCGCCTCGCAAGGCCCCGAGGCTGGTGACCCTCTCGGAACCTGTGTTCTTGATCTGACCACTGACGGTGACATACCCGTCTTGGTCGCGAACAGCCGAATTGATCTCCAATACGAGACTGGAAGGCCCTTGCGCCGTAGCAATTACTTCGAGAGGTCCCGAATTCTTACTTGCGCTGGGCGCGGGCTGCTGAGGGGTACTCTCCTGGTTCTGCGGAGTCGAGGACTTCTGGGACTCCTTCGGCTTCTCACCTGCTCCGCCGCACCCGGCCAACGCGAGGGCCAAGACCGCCGCAACCGCAACGGCCGCTCCCCCGCGGACCTTCACCTTCTGCCGAATGCTCATGTACGCCGCTTCCTTGTCTCTCGTTCGCTATCAGTCGACCAGTCGCACGCTGAAGAGCTTCCTCGCCAGCTTGTGCAACGGTCCTGGATCCGAAGGATCCACGGTGATCTCCCCTCCGCCCCGGCACTGAATGCCTATGGGCCCAGGTACGGTGTCGCCACCCCCTGGCGACGGTGTCGGGGTGGGCGTTGGAGTGGGCGCGGGTTGCAGTGAGCAGCGCGGTTCGATCAAGGCCGTCGCCCTGGCCTGGCCATGCAGGTTCTCGGTCCCCGGGACGACCGAGTCTCCCACCGTGCCGTTGGTGGTCACCGTGACGGTGAACTCCAGAGAGTCGAAATCGCATTCCGCAGTGGGCAGCCTGGCCTCGTTCGAGCCAGCAAAGCCCTGAGCCTTCGCGCAGGCCCCCTCAGCATCGAAGCGACGACCCCTGAGGATCTCCTCCCACTCCTCCGGTGTGAGGGTAAGGAGACTCCTGCCCATGAAGGCGTTGTCCCTGACCTCCCGGGCAGCCGCGAGCGCCGCCGCATCGGCAGCACCCTGCGCATCGCTGCGCGTGGCCCCCGCCATCCCGACGACGACGAAGGCCAACGCGGCGAAGAGCAGGCAGGCCATCATCGCAACGTAAAAGGGGAGAACCTGCCCCCGGTCACGCGAGCCTGGCCCGGTCATCCGCCCGTGATGTCCTGCAAGGCCCCATCGATGGCACCCACGATGTCGCCCGCCAGCCCGGACGCGATGATCGCCGTGATGATCAGCGCAATGATCACGATGATCCCCAGGTACTCGAAGACCGTCTGCCCCTCGTCCCCACCCCGCCGCACGCGGTCCTTCCGCTCGACGATCGCCTTGAGCAGTCTGAGGTTCTGCATGGGAGTCCTCTCCAGAGCCGGCGCCGATATCGGTTCGCGGACGGTACGTCGGCGCACCAGCAGTTGCAAAGGGCCCCGGGGCCCAATTACGGACCCACTGCGCACTCCGTCTACCCATGGCCAGCCACCCCCGGACGGGCGGTTCCCAGCCAACGGGCTATCGCCTCGCTGCGCGTGGCGGTCTGGAGCTTCGCGAAGATCCGGTTGATGTGGTTCTTGACCGTCTTCTCGCTGATAAAGCAACTGGCTGCGATCTGCTGGTTACTCATGCCGGAAGCGATGAGATCCATGACCTCCTCCTCACGCGAACTCAGCCCGAACACAGCATGGTTGGGAAGCCGCTCCAACGACTGTCCCACAGTTCGTTGCGGATGCGAAGAGCCCCGGAGTTCCGCGAGCACCGCGCTCGCCGCCGTCGGGCTGAAGTGCGCCCGCCCCGCGCGGACGTCGCGGACGGCTGCGACGAGGTGGTCCGGCGTGAATTCGCCGTGCACCAAGTAGCCGCCCGCACCCAGCAGCAGGGCCTCGCGGACGATCTCCGACTCCTGGCTGTACGTCAGCATCAGCACCGGGGCGAGCCGCACGAGGTGGGGCAGCGCGGAGATGCCGTCCACGCCCGGCATCCGGACGTCCAGGAGGACCACGTCGGGGGCGTGGAGCCGGGTCAGGTGGAGCGCCTCGCGGCCGTCCACCGCCTCGGCCGCCACCTGGATGTCCTCCGCGGTGGCCAGGAGGGCCGCCAGGCCGGCCCGTACGACCGGGTTGTCGTCGGCGATCAGGACGCGCAGGGACGATGCCATCACGCACCACCCCCCACAGCCAGGGCCGCCAGCGGAAGGGCCAGCCGGACCCGGGTCCCGGGGTGCCCGCCCGGGCGGGCTCCGATGTCGAGGCGTGCACCGACCGCAGCCGCTCGCTCCGTCATGCCGACCAGCCCGAAACGGCCCGCGCCGGCCAGTACCGCGAGGTCGATGCCGTCCGGGAGGCCCCGGCCGTCGTCCTCGATCACGAGCAGGAGGTCGGGGGCGTCGACGGCCGCCTCGACCGTGATGCGCGCGGCTCCCGCATGCCGCCGGGCGTTCTCCACCGCCTCCCCGGCCACCGCCAGCAGGTGCCGGGCCACCGGGGAGGGAACCATCGGAAGGGTGCCGGTCACGCGCAGTTCGGTGATGTCGGGGCC
Organism: Streptomyces sp. NPDC006450; assembly: GCF_040612195.1. Classification (NCBI taxonomy): domain Bacteria; kingdom Bacillati; phylum Actinomycetota; class Actinomycetes; order Kitasatosporales; family Streptomycetaceae; genus Streptomyces; species Streptomyces sp. NPDC006450. The sequence continues at coordinate 18,463 of NZ_JBEXPT010000051.1, forward strand.
GGGGTCGGGGCCGATCCGGGCCCGGAGTTCCGAGGCCAGGGAGACCGCCGGCGCGTCCAGGTCCCGGCGCAGGTCGGCCAGTACGTCCCGGGACTCCGCGACCGCGCGGCGGGCCGCTCCGGACACCAGGGCGGCCTGGCGGCGCAGGGTCGCCGGGTCGGTGGTGCGGGTCAGGGAGTCGGCGGCGAGGGCCAGTCCGTGCAGGGTCTTCGACACCGAGTCGTGGAGTTCGCGGGCCAGGTGGTCCCGTTCGGCCTGTACCGCTTGCGCCACCGCCAGGCGGGCGCGGGTCTCCAGCACGGCTTGGCCGGCCGTTCCGAAGCGGAGCAGGACGTCGCGCAGGCAGGCCCCGGCCGCGCCGGCCAGGAGGCAGAGCACCGCCAGCACCAGCGCTTCGGCGACCACCGCCACCACGGCCGCCTGGACCGCCGCGTAGACCGCCGCGCCGCGCCGGCCGTAGACGATCCCGGCCAGCAGCGGGGTGCACACCGAGGTGAGGAGGAGCGGGGAGCCGGGGGTGGCCGTCAGGACCAGCAGTCCGCTGAAGAACACCCAGTCGACCGCCAGCGGCCAGCGGTGGCGCAGGAGCAGCGGTCCGAAGCGTTCCCAGTCGCGGAACAGGACGTAGGACAGCAGGAAGGCGAGCAGGACCGCGCCGCCCGCCAGGTGTGTCGGTGCCCCGGGTGCCGTGCGGCTCAGCACCACCGGCGTGCCGAGGGCGATCATGACCAGGCGGAAGGCGAAGACCTGGCGGCACAGCGCCTGGAGGGCGTTGGCCTGGAGGGCGATCGGCAGCTGCGCCGCGGTGCGTGCGGACGGCCGGTCCCGGGCGGTGGCGGACGCCGCCACGTCCAGCGATGCGGGCATGGGTCACCCGCCCCCGAACATGGCGCCGAAGTCGACGTCCGCTCCGTACACGAACCCGCCGATCAGGAGGATCATCGTCCCGGGCAGCATGAACATCGTGACGGCGAAGGTGGCCTTCGGGACGGCCTTGGCGGCCCGGCGGCGGGCGTTCTGGGCGTCGGTACGGCGCATGTCCTCGGCGATGGCGATCAGGGTGTCCACGATCGGGGAGCCCAGTTCCTCGCCCTGCTGCAGGGCGGTGACGAACTGCGCGACCTGCTCGGAGTCGTTGCGCCGGCGCAGCTCGTCGAAGGCCTGGCGGCGGCTGACGCCCATGGTCATCTGCTGGAGGGTGATCCGGATCTCGTCGGACCACGGGCCCTCGTACTTGTCCGCGACCCGTTCCAGCGCGGGCCGGAAGCCGAGCCCGGCGCTGACGACCACCGCCAGCACGTCCAGGAAGTCCGGGAGGGTCCGCTCGATGTGGTCGCGGCGGATCCTGATCGCCGACCAGAGGCCGGCCTCGATCCAGAACAGGCCGAAGGCCACCATCAGCAGGGCCAGGATCAGCTGGCCGTTGACCAGCATGGCGAAGGCCCCGACGGCGCCCAGGAAGGCGTAGACGGCCCGGCGGGCGGCGTAGCGGTCGATGGTCAGGCCGGACGGGTTGCCCGCCGTGTCGATCTGGCGGCGTTTGCGCGCCACCCGGTCCGGGCCCATCAGGCGCAGTATCAGCGGCGCGTAGCGGATGCCGATGCGGTCGATGAGCGAGCCGACGGCCGTCGTGCGGGTGGCGCCGACTTCCAGGGCCAGCATCAGGTCGGACGGGAGTTTGGTGTCGGCGCGGTAGAGCCGGATGCCGTGGAACGCGCCGAAGACCGACAGGCCGACGGCCAGGGCCAGGAGCAGGGCGATCATGCCGGCCTCCTCATACGTCGATCTTGGACAGGCGGCGGATGGCGAGGAAGCCGAGCACGAAGAGGCCCAGGGCGACGAGGACGGCGGTCTGCCCGAAGACGGATCCGGTCATCCGGTCCAGCGCGCCCGGCATCATCGCGTCCACGAGGAGGAGCGAGCCGACCCCCATCACCGGGACGAGGTACGCGGTGGCCGTCACCTGGGAGAGCTGCGTACGGATCTCGCGGCGGGTCTCCTTGCGCTGCTCCAGCGTCACCGTCAGATTGCGCAGGCTGCCCACGATCGCACCGCCCGCGCGGGCGGACAGGACGAGGGTGGAGACCAGGACGACCAACTCCCGGGACGGCAGCCGTTCTTCGATCTCACCCAGGGCCTCCTCGATGGAATGGCCCACCGCGAGCCGGTCGGCGACCCGCGCCAGTTCCTCGCCGGCCGGTGCCTCCAGCTCCTCGGCGGCCATGCCGATGGCCGTACGCAGGGCCAGGCCGGCCTGGGTGGCGTTCGCGAGGATCCGGGCCAGGTCGGGGAGCTGGTTGATGAACCGCTCGGTGCGGCGCGCCCGCTGCCAGTTGAGGAAGGCGTTGGCCCCCCACAGGGCGATCAGGCCGGCCACCGGACCGAAGAACGGGGCCAGGAAGGAGGCCGAGACCAGCCAGATCCCGGCGACCGTGGCCAGCATGTAGACGAAGTACTCGCCGACGGTGAGGTCCAGGCCGGTCACCGCGAGCTTGCGCTCGATGCCGCGGCCCAGCTTGGTCGTGCGCAGGCGCCGGTCCACGCCCGGGAAGCGGCGTATGCGGCCGGGGGGTGCCGGGACGCCGGTCGCCGAGAGGCGCTCGATGAGCGCGGCACGCTGGGCCCGGCCGGCGGCGTAGGCGTGGAGCCCGGCGACCACCAGGACGCAGGCCAGCAGCGTGGCGCCGAGGGTGAGGAGGATCAGTGGGTTCACAGGGCAGTCCGGGTGATGCGGGCGGGGAGGGGGCCGGTGAGCGGGTCGGGGAGGGGTCCGGTGAGGGGGTCGTCCGCCGACGCGACCCCGAAGGCCTGCGGGATCGGCTGGTTGTTCATGTAGAGGCGGTCCGCGATCCAGCGCGGCAGCGGGTAGTACGCGAAGCGGCCGTGGACGCGGCCGTCCGCGCCCATGGGCTGGGCGGCGAAGCGGCAGACCGTCGTGATGCGGAAGGGCTCGCGGCCGTGCGAGTCGAGGACGGAGATCTCGGTGATCCGGCGCGTGCCGTCGCCGAAGCGGGTGAGCTGGACGACGACGTTGACGGCGCTGTTGATCTGGTCCTGGAGGGCCTCGAAGGGGATCTCCACCTCCGACATCGACGCGAGGGTCTGCAAGCGCATCAGGGCGTCGACGGAACTGTTCGCGTGCACGGTGGCGAGCGAGCCGTCGTGGCCGGTGGACATCGCCTGGAGCATGTCGAGCGTCTCGCCGCCCCGGACCTCGCCGACGATGATGCGGTCGGGACGCATGCGCAGGGAGTTGCGGACGAGGTCGCGGATGGTGATCTCGCCCTTGCCCTCCACGTTCGCCGGACGGGACTCGAGCCGGATGACGTGGGCCTGCTGGAGCTGGAGCTCGGCGGAGTCCTCGATGGTGATGACGCGCTCGCCTTCCGGGATCAGGCCGGAGAGGGCGTTGAGGAGCGTGGTCTTGCCGGTGCCGGTGGCGCCGGAGACGATCACGTTCATCTTCGCCGCCACGAGGCCCGACAGCAGGAGGACCATCTGCTCGTCCAGGGAGCCGACGCCGATCATCTCGTGGAGGGTGAAGGCCCGGGGGAAGCGGCGGATCGTGAGCGTGGCGCCGGTCAGGGAGAGCGGCGGGATGATCACGTTGACGCGCTCGCCGCTGGGAAGGCGGGCGTCGACCATCGGGTTCGCCTCGTCCACGCGGCGGTTGACCGTGGAGACGATGCGCTCGATGGTCTGCATCAGCTGCTCGTGCGAGGCGAAGCGGAGCGGGAGCTGCTCCACGCGGCCGGAGCGCTCCACGAAGATCTGGTCGGGGCCGTTGACCATGATCTCGGAGATGGTCGGATCTTCGAGGAGCGGTTCGAGCACGCCGAGGCCGAGGGCCTCGTCCACGACGCGGCGAATGAGCTGGGCACGCTCGACGGTGGAGAGGACCGGTCCCTCGCGGCTGATGATGTGGCCGAGGACGCGCTCCAGGCGCGCGCGGCGCTCTGCGGGCGCGAGCGCCGACATCTCGGCGAGGTCGATCTCCTCCAGGAGCTTGGCGCGGTACGAGGAGACCAGGCGGCCGTCCTCGCGCGGGTTGTGGCGGTCGTCGGGGGTGTTCACCCTGGAACGCAGGCTCATGGTCCGGTCACCTCGGATCGTCGTTGGGCATGACGGCGGTCCGGATGACGGAGCGCTCGCCCACTCCGGGCAGGATCGACTCGATCGTGATGGTCACCGTCATCGTGATCGCGTCCTCGTTCGTGGCCGGCGCGATGACCGTTCGCGCCGCGAGGCTCGGCCTGATCGCCGCCAGGCCCGTCGCCACCCCCTCCCCCGGATAGCGCGCCTCCGCTCGTGCCGCCGTACGAGCGGCCGTCTCGGCCTGCTGTGTCACGTAGGCGGTCCAGCCGAGCTGGATGCCGCCGAGCCCGACCAGGAGCAGGAAGGGCAGGAACCCGATGTACTCCAGGGCGACTTGGCCCCGGTCGCGATCACCGTTGCGGATCGTGCGCAGTCGGTTCATCTCAGTCCTCCTGCTCGTTCGGGGAGCCGCCGTGGCCTTCGATGGGGACGCCGATGTCGAAGCCCGGGAACAGGAGGGGGAGGTTGAGCGTGACCCTGGCCTTGTAGAGGTTCCCCGAGGCCCCGCACTCCACGGTGGGCGCGTCCCACCCGCTGGAGATGTGCTCGAGCGCGGCCTCCCGGCAGGCGCCGCCCCCGTGCACCGCCCCCACCCGTGCCGCCTCGTCCGCGGCGTTGCCCACCAAGGAGTACGCATACCCGATGAGCACGCACTCCCACACGGCCACCACGACGAGCAGGATGTACGGGAGCATGCCGACGAACTCGATCGCCACCTGCCCCTGATCCCCCCGGCACCGGAACCGGTCCCGTCTCCGCCCGGCCACCCCTCAGCCCTCCCGCCCGCGCCGCGTCCACGGTCCGAGTGCGCCCCGGTCGCCCTTGCCGCGCAGCCGGGCCACCGGCCCGGAGCCGCGTACGGCCAGGGCCGCGCCGGGCTCGGCCGCAGGGGCGTCCTGGGTCTCCGGGGCGGTCAGCAGCCCCAGTTCGCCCGCCACCGCCCACAGGGCCTGCTTGACCGTCGAGCGGTTGTCGAGGTCCTGGACCCGGCCCGCGTCGACGACGGCCTGGAGTTCCTTGAAGGCGGCCGGCACGGGGGTGCGTACCGAACGGGTCTTGGTGATCTTCTCGATCAGGGCGGGCTGGATCTCGGTCTGCTTGCTCCAGCGGTTGACGACCATCGTGGTCTCCTCGGCCTTCCTGACCTGGAGCCGGTCCCACATCCGGACCATCCGCTTGGCCGCCCGTACCGCGACCACGTCCGGGGTGGTGACCAGGACGGCCACGTCCGCGAGCTCCACGGCCGCCGCGTTGGCGCCGGTCACCTGGGTGCCGCAGTCGATGACGACGAGCTCGTAGCGGGCGCGCAGGGCGGCGATCACGTGGCGGGCGGCGCGGTCGTCGACCTCCTCGCCGCGTTCGCCGTCGGCCGGGGCCAGGAGCAGCGCGAGGCCGGTGCGGTCGTCGTAGACGGCGTCCTGCAGGACGCGTGGGGAGATGTCCTGGATGCCGGCGAGGTCGGCGATGGAGCGGCGGAACTGCACGTCGAGGTACGAGCCGATGTCGCCGGCCTGGAGGTCCAGGTCGACCAGGGCGGTACGCCGTCCCGCGGCGACCGCGGCGAGCGCGAACTGCACGGCCGCGAAGGTGGCGCCGACTCCGCCCTTGGCCCCGGTGACCGTGACGACCTTGCCGCCCGGGCCGCTGGGGAGCTCCGGGCCCCGGCCCAGGTGGCGGCGTACGCCCACGGACCACTGGGCGGCGGCCTGCACGCGGGCGGCGAGCTCCTCGTAGGAGAGGGGCAGGCCGATCAGGCCGCGGGCGCCGGAGTCCATGGCGGCGGAGAAGAGGGCGGGACTCGCGTCGGAGGTGAGGAGGACGACGCCGACCGCGGGGAAGCGCAGGGCGACCTCGCGGATGAGGTCCAGGACGGGGAGCGGACCGATCCGCTCGTGTACGAGGACCACCTCGGGCAGTTCGTCGATCGACTCGCCCGCCAGCCGGGCGAGCATGTCGAGGAGGAAGGTGGAGTCGGGGACGGGGGCGGCCGGCTCGGCGCCGGGGAGCTGGCTGAGCAGGGTGGCGATGATGCGGGCGGATTCCGGGTCGCCGACCGCGGGGAGGATGCGCGTGGTCATCGGCGCCTCACCTGTCCCCTTCGAGGGTGTAGAAGTGGTCGCCCGGGTTGGGCGCCGAGTCGGTGCCGGGGGCCACCAGGGCCAGGCGTACGTGCACGGCGAAGGACTCGGCGTAGGCGACGCGCTGGGTGTCCTTGGTGGACAGGGCGAAGGTGATCGGGACGGCGTCGGTGGTGTTCTTCTTGTCGCTGTCCTTGGAGTCGATGGGGGTCAGCTTGCCGACGTTGATGACGCGGGCGTTGGCCACCATGAGCACGGACTGGTCGGGGCCGTCCGCCTTCTTGCTCTTGTAGGTGCCGATGATGTTGACCTTGGAGCCGGGGGTGATCTTGCCCGCCACGCCCGTGGAGGCGTCGATCATGATCGCGATCTCCTGCTCGCCGGCCTGGAGCTTCGGCTTGTCGACGAACATGTCGCTCTGGAGCAGCGAGCCCTTCTTCAGGGCGGTGAGCGCCAGCTTGTCCTTGAGTGCGGCCAGGTCGGTGACGGCGGTCTTGGACAGCCACCGCTCGGGGACCGTGACCTGCTCGAACTGGCCGGCCGCCAGGGGGGTGTACGGGGCTATGTCGCCCTTCACCCGGTAGGCGACGACCTCGTTGCCGACCTTGGAGTTGACGTCTCCCACCACCACGAGGACTCCGCCGAAGGCGGCGAGGGCGCACAGGACCGACAGGATCAGCAGGATGACGCCGCGGCGCTGGCGTGAGTTCATGGCCGTCTTACCTCGCCGTTCTTCATTCGTTCGGGCCGGTCAGTGTCTGGATCTGGATCTGGGGCGGAGTTGGGCCGCGGAGGCCGCCGGGGGCGGCGGGGCCGGTGCGAGGAGCGGGGCGGCGCAGAAGCCGCAGCGGTCGCCGATGAGTTCGAAGCCGCACCAGCGGCACTCCTCGCGGCGGACCGAGGCGACGAGCTGGTAGAGCACCGAGGGGTCCGGGATGGCGGCCGCGAACTCCACCAGCTTCGGGGTTCCCCACCAGGCGGGCGAGTCGGCGGGCAGCTGGTTCTCCATGACGCCCTGGACCCGCCACGCGGGGGCCAGCTCGGAGGCCACCCAGTCGGTGGTGAGCTGGCCGCGGGCGAAGGTGAGGTGGGTGGCGAAGTCGGGGCCCGGGGGGAGCGTGGCGCCGCCGCCGTGGGTTCCGCCGGAGCCCGAGCCCAGTTTGACCAGGTGCGGGGTCGGGTGTGCCAGTACGGCGAACTGGGCGTTCGGGGACCAGGACTTCGCGTGCGCCTTGAGTCCGACCGGCACCCGGTCCAGCTTGGCGACCGAGCCGAGCAGCGCGCCGGCGTAGACGTAGTGCGCGAGGAGCCGGGCCGCGGAGGCGAGGACTCCGGGGCTGAAGTCGCTGATGCTGAGCTGGCGCAGCTGACGCGCCAGCAGGGCCGTTCCCAGCGGGGGGAGGTCGACGTCGACGAGGGCGATCCGGTCGGTTTCCAGGATGGCCCGGACGGTGTGCAGGCGGCGGACGGCGGAGACCCGGAGCCAGGACGGCACGAGGACCACCAGGTGGCCGTGGCGCTCCAGCAGGCCGGCCGCCTGGGCGAGCGCGCCCTCCAGGTCGAGCTCCTCGGGCGGCGGCAGGACGGCGCCGGCCGGAGTGTGCCGGTCCGGGGCCGGCAGCACCAGATCGGCGCTGGTGACAGCAATGGCGATCGGCACGCGCGTCCCCCCGTTCACCCCGTCATCCGCGGGTGTTCCCCTGGCCGCCGTGCGGGCGCGCATGCTGCGCGACCGCAAACGATCAACACCCCTCCCCCTTGCCCCAGCACCATATCCGCGTCCTTCCTGACAGGGCAGGGCCTTGCGGATTCCCGTGCCACCGGCACGTGTCACGGAGGTCGGGAAAATCCGGACAACAAGGATCGGAAGTCACCGGAAGGCGATGGCCGGGTCGATCGGATCAAGCCATATTGCAAACACTCTTGACAGGGGACATTGGACTAGACCAACTTGGCTGCGGGGCACCCCACTTGCCCCCGACCACTCCCTGACGCGTCCTCACATCCCCACTCCCCCCACCGGAGCCCACGTGAACCGCATACGCTCCCTCGCCATCCCGCTCGCCGTGACCCTCGCCGCCGCCGGGCTCACCGCCCTGACCACCGGCACCGCCCAGGCCGCCGACGTCAACGTCGTCCGCAACGGCGGCTTCGAGTCCGGCCTCGCCAACTGGACGTGCACCTCCGGCAGCGGCGCCGTCGTCTCCTCCCCCGTCTTCGCGGGGGCCGGAGCCCTCAAGGCCACCCCGGCGGGCCAGGACAACGCCCGGTGCAGCCAGGTCGTCACCGTCAAGCCGAGTTCGACCTACACGCTCAGCCAGCAGGTCAACGGCTCGTACGTGTACCTCGGCGCGACCGGGACCGGCACCCAGGACGTCTCCACCTGGACCCCCGGCACCGGCGGCGGCTTCCAGAAGCTGTCCACGACCTTCACCACCGGCCCGAGCACCACCCAGGTCACCGTCTACACCCACGGCTGGTACGGCCAGCCGGGCTTCGTGGTCGACGAGTTCAGCGTCTTCGGCCCCGACGGCGGTGGCGGCACCGACCCGTCGCCGACCATCCCCGGAGCCCCCTCCGGCAGCGCCGTTTCAGGCCAGAGCTCCAGCGGGCTCACCCTTTCGTGGAACACGGTCAGCGGGGCCACCGGGTATTACGTGTATCAGGACGGCGTCCGCGTCCAGACCGTGACCTCGGGCACCTCCGCGCAGATCACCGGGCTCGCCGCGTCGACCACGTACTCCTTCCAGGTGAGCGCGTACAACGCCGCCGGAGAGGGCACGAAGGGCGCGGCCGTCCCCGGCACCACCACCAGCGGCGGGGGCGGCAACCCGAACCCGGCGGTGCCCAAGCACGCGCTGACGGGCTACTGGCAGAACTTCAACAACGGCGCGACCATCCAGAAGATCTCCGACGTCTCCGCGCAGTACGACATCATCGCCGTCTCCTTCGCCGATGCCACGTCCACGCCCGGCGCCATCGCCTTCAACCTCGACTCGGCCGGCCTCGGCGGCTACACGGTCCCCCAGTTCAAGGCGGACATCGCCGCGAAGAAGGCGGCCGGCAAGTCCGTCATCCTCTCCATCGGCGGCGAGAAGGGCACCATTTCGGTCAACGATTCGACGTCCGCGACCAACCTCGCGAACTCCGCGTACGCGCTGATGCAGGAGTACGGCTTCACCGGGATCGACATCGACCTGGAGAACGGCCTGAACCCGACCTACATGACCCAGGCGCTGCGCGCGCTGTCGGCCAAGGCCGGCCCCTCCCTCGTCCTCACCATGGCCCCGCAGACCATCGACATGCAGTCGACGCAGGGCGGCTACTTCAAGACGGCGCTCGCGGTGAAGGACATCCTGACCGTCGTCAACATGCAGTACTACAACAGCGGATCGATGAACGGCTGCGACGGCAACGTGTACCACCAGGGCTCGGTGGACTTCCTCACCGCGCTGGCCTGCATCCAGCTGGAGGGCGGGCTCGCCCCCTCGCAGGTGGGCATCGGGGTCCCGGCCTCGCCCAGCGGCGCGGGCAGCGGCTACGTCTCGCCGGCCATCGTGAACAACGCGCTGGACTGCCTGACCCGGGGCACGAGCTGCGGAAACTTCAAGCCGTCGAAGACCTGGCCGGGACTGCGCGGCGCGATGACCTGGTCGACCAACTGGGACGCCAAAGCGGGTAGCGCTTGGTCCAACGCGGTGGGTCCGAAGGTCCACGGCCTGCCGTAGCAGGTAGGTGTGTGGGGGTGGCCGATTCGAGTTCTTGACCCGGACATGCCACGAGAGCACGCTGTGCGCGTCCGCACGGCTACCCCCACACTCCCACCCAGGAGAACGCATGCGGCTCCACCACCGCCGAAGGGCCGCCATCACAGCGGCCCTTCTCGCGCTCGCGCTCGGCGCACCCGCCTACGGCATGAGCGCGACGGCAGCCCCGCCACCCACCCCGTCGACCGCCACCCAGGACGAGTCCATCGCCCAGTACGAGATCCAGGGCCCGGCCACGGCGGCCGAACGCACCGCCCTGCTCCGTACGGGGATCTCGATCGACGAGGTGGACGCCCGCTCGGTCGTCGTCAGCGCCGACACGATGCAGGCCAGGAAGCTGCGCGCCCTCGGCTACGAGCTGACCGCGCTGCCCGGACCGCCGGACCGCTCCGACGGGCGCGACATCGCCGCCGGGATCAACGACTTCCCGTCGAAGGACGCGCTTTACCACAACTACGCCGAGGCGAGCGCGGAGATCGACCAGCGCGTCGCCCAGTACCCCTCGATCATCAGCAAGCGGGTCATCGGGAAGTCCTACCAGGGCCGGGACCTCGTCGCGATCAAGATCAGCGACAACGTCGCGACCGACGAGGCCGAGCCCGAGGTGCTCTTCACCGCGCACCAGCACGCCCGCGAGCACCTGACCGTCGAGATGGCCCTCTACCTGCTCAAGGAGTTCGGCTCCAAGTACGGGACGGACTCGCGCGTCACCAACATGGTCAACGGCCGCGAGATCTGGATCATCCCCGACCTCAACCCGGACGGCGGCGAGTACGACATCGCCAGCGGCTCGTACCGCTCCTGGCGCAAGAACCGGCAGCCCAACGCCGGCTCCTCCTACGTCGGCACGGACGAGAACCGCAACTGGAACTACAAGTGGGGCTGCTGCGGCGGCTCCAGCAGCAGCAAGAGCTCCGAGACCTACCGGGGCCCGGCCGCCGAGTCGGCGCCCGAGGTGAAGGCGGTCTCCGACTTCGTGCGCAGCCGCGTGGTCGGCGGCAAGCAGCAGATCACGGCCGCCATCGACTTCCACACGTACAGCGAGCTCGTGCTGTGGCCGTTCGGGTGGACGTACAACGACACGGCGCCCGGCCTGACCGCCGACGACCTGGCCGTGTTCAAGAAGATCGGCACCAGCATGGCGGCCAGCAACGGCTACACGCCGGAGCAGTCGAGCGACCTGTACATCACCGACGGGACGATCGACGACTGGCTGTGGGGCGACCAGAAGATCTTCGGCTACACCTTCGAGATGTACCCGGTCGGCTCGGGCGGCGGGGGCTTCTACCCGCCGGACGAGGTCATCGACCGCGAGACGGCGCGCAACAAGGACGCGGTGCTGCAGCTCCTGGAGAACGCCGACTGCATGTACCGGTCGATCGGCAAGCAGGCGCAGTACTGCTCATAGCGGCTGCCGCAGCGCCTGTCGCAGTACCCGTCACGTGAACCGGGGCGCCCCACCGCCAGGGGGGCGCCCCTCCGCGTGCGCTGCGGCTAGTCCTTCTTCGCCTCCTCGGCGTTGCGCCAGATCGTGAGGTCGAGGGTGATGTACTGGCTCGACTCCTTCGCCCCCGACTTGCCGCGGTAGGTCGCCACCGCGACGTGCCCGGCGTCGCTCAGGACGCAGACCTGGGATCCGACCGTGAGCTGGTCGAGGCTGATCTTCTCGGTGAAGCGGGTCACGCTGCGGCAGGTCTCCAGCGAGCCCTTCTCCGCGTTGTTCAGCAGGACCAGCTTCCCGTTCGCGGTGCCGAACTCGTCGTTCCCGAAGACGGAGTCCCGGTAGTAGTAGAGGTCCCCCTTGCCGTACTTCACGCCCCCGCCGTTCGGCTCCTCCGCCGGACGCGGCGGATTGTCGGCGAGCAGCAGCCGGTGGGATCCGGGCATGTCGATGCCCTTGTACTCGACCGGCTGCGGGTCGACGGGTTTGGCGGCCTTGCCCGGGGAGGCACTGGCGCCCGCCGTGGTGCCACCGCTGCCGGGCGACCCGGCCGCACCGTTCTTCTTGGAGCCGTCCGGGAGCAGGTTCCCGAGGACGGCGAGCCCGATGACGGCGCCCACGACGGACAGGGTGACGATCAGCCCGGTCCGCTTGGGGCGGGTCGGGGCGGGCGGGTACGTCTGCTGCCCCCACCCGGGCTGCGCGTACGAGGGCTGTGCGTACGAAGGCTGCGGGCGCGGAGGCTGCGGGTACGAGGGCTGAGCGTACGGGGGCTGCTGGTGCTGGGGCTGCCCGTACGGCGGCGGTGTCCCGTAGCCGCTCGGCACGGTCGCCTGTCCGGGCTGCGCCGGAGGAGCGTGCGTCGGGGCGGCGTGCGTCGGGGAGGCGTGCGTCGGGGAGGCGGCCAGGCCGGTGGGCGTGTACCCGGGCGCGGCGGCGGGTGCCGGAGGCGCGCTCGGGGCCGGGGGCTGCGGGGCGAGTTCCGTAGGAGTCGGCGCCTGGGCCGCCGCCGGCGGCGGGGTGTGCGCCGCGGCGGGCAGCAGGTGCACCCGCTCGGTGATGGAGCCGGCGATCGCGCGCGGCAGCCAGTCCTCCCCCTGGCGCAGCGGAGCGGCCGAGGCCGCGTGGCACAGCTCGATGACCTCGGTGAGGGCCGGGCGGTCGGCCGGGTCGCGGCTGAGGCAGCGGGTCACCAGGGGCCGCAGCTCCTCGGGCAGCCCGCTGAGGTCGGGGTCCTCGTGCACGATCCGGTAGAGCACGGCGTGCGAGGGCCCGTCCCCGTAGACGGAGGACCCGATCGCCGCGAAGGCCGCGATCTGGCCGAGGGCGAAGACGTCGGTGGCCGGGGTGACCGTGCCCGCCGAGGCCTGCTCGGGCGCCATGAACGCCGGGGTGCCGATGCTGACGCCCGTGCTGGTCAGGGCGGTGGTGTCGGCGGCGCGGGCGATGCCGAAGTCGATGACGCGCGGGCCGTCGGAGGCGAGGAGGACGTTGGCGGGCTTCAGGTCGCGGTGGACGATGCCCGCGCCGTGGATGACGGTCAGGGCCTCGGCGACCCCGACGGCGAGCAGCAGCACGCTGCGCGGCGGCAGTGCGCCGTGGTGGGCCACGGCGTGCGCGAGGGAGGGGCCGGGCACGTAGGCCGTGGCCAGCCAGGGCTGGGCGCCCTCGGTGTCCGAGTCGATGACCGGAGCGGTGTAGAGCCCCTGGACGCGCTCCGCGGACCGCACCTCCTGCTGGAAGCGCCGCCGGAACTCGGGGTCCTCGCCGAACTCGGACCGGATCACCTTGATGGCGATGGGCCGGCCGCCCGGCGTGTACGAGAGGTACACCTTGCCCATGCCGCCGGCGCCGAGCACCGCCGCGAGCCGGTAGCCGCCCACGACCTCCGGGTCGTCCGCCTTGAGCGGTTGGAAGATGCCTGCCGAAGGTGCGCTGCTCATGAGGTTCCATCCCTGCTGGCGGCGTTCCCCGGCCCCCGCCGACGCCCCGAAGTCATCCGTGAGGGTACCCAATGCGCGATCGCGTCCCGGACCCGGACCGCGTGCCCGACGGCGGGAGTTGGCCCGCCGCCGGTCTGCGCCCGTCAGCCGTGGAAGGTGATGTACCCGTTGCCGTCGGAGTCGGAGCCGCTCTTGGTGTAGGCGTGCGAATCCGCGATCTTGCCGGTGGGGGTGGAGAAGTAGATCGTGTCGCGGTCGTTGTTCCAGATGAAGTTGCAGCTGCCGCGGTAGGCCACGTTGTTCGCGTCGGACTCGGTGCCGTAGCCGCCGCGGAGCTTCACGAAGTCACCGGGCTGCAGGTAGTGGTTGTTGGTGAAGGTGAAGCGGTTGCCGACGGCGTCCTTGACGACGTAGCCCTTGAGGTTGACCGTCGACGTGGTCGAGTAGTTCTTGATCGTCAGGTACTCCGCGGCGGTGTTGCCCGTGGAGCAGCTGTTGGAGTCCGCGCCGGGGGCGTCGTACTGGACTCCGCGGATCTTCAGGGAGAACCCGGACTCGGTGGCCTGGGCCGGGGTGGCGGCGAGGACGGCCAGCGTGCCGGTGGCGACGGCCGCGGCTATGACAGAGAGCTTGCGCAAGAGAGTTCCCCCCACATCGTGTGTACAAAGCGCGCTCAAGATACACAGGACACGGAAGGTGATCACCGGTTCGCACACACTCTGGGACGCAGGCCGAAAGCCTGCCCACGCCGGACCCGCCCCGGCCGCCAACTCCCGTGGAACGCAGGGGCGGGCGACCCTCTAGCCGAGCACCGCGAGGGCGTCGATCTCGATCAGCAGGCCGCCCGGGAGGCCCACGTACACGGTAGTGCGCGCGGAGGGGGCCTGCTTCAGGTTCTGCTCCTCGAAGTAGGCGTTGTAGATCGCGTTCATCTCTCCGAAGTGGGTGGTGTCGGTGAGGTAGACGCGCAGCATCATCACGTCGTCCCAGGTGGCACCGCCCGCCTCCAGGACCGAGCGGACGTTCTCCAGCGTCTGGAGGGTCTGCTCGCGCAGGGTGGGGCCGGCCGGCGTGGGCTCCTGCCCGTCCACGTGCGGGAGGAAGCCGACCTGGCCGGCGACCTGGAGGATGGTGCCCTTGCGGACGCCGTGCGAGAACTTCGCGGGCGGGTCGGTGTGGGTGGCGGGGGTGATCGCGGTCTTGTCGGTCATGGCCTGTCTTCTTCCTGTTCCTGCACGGGGCCCGAGCCTGAGTACTCGCGGCCGATGGCGTCGGCGGTCTGCCGTACGAGCGGGAGGAGTTCGAGCAGCCCCGCCACGGGGAGGACCACGCCGGGGGCGGAGACGGACATCGCGGCGACCACCCGGCCGTCGGGTCCGCGGACGGGGGCGGCGAGGCAGTTCAGGGACTCCTCGTGGCCGCCGATGTCGGTGGCCCACCCCTGGGCGCGTACGAGGTCCAGCTCGCGCAGGTACGCGGCGGCGTCGGGGGTGGAACGGGAGGTGTAGGCCGGGTAGTCGATGCGCGCGGCCAGGGCCCGGCGCTCCGGCTCCGGCAGGTCGGCGATCAGCAGCTTCGCCACGGCGGCCACGGTGAGGGGGACGGGCCGGCCGATGCGCGAGTACATCCGCACCGCGTAGCGGCTGTCCACCTTGTCGACGTAGACGACCTCGTCGTCCTGGTGGAGGGCGAGGTGCACGGTGTGCCCCGTGGTCCGGTTCAGTTCCAGCAGGTGGGGATGCGCGATCTCGCGCACGTCGAGGTTCTCGATGGACTCGGCGGCCAGTGCGAAGAGGGAGGCGCCGAGCCGGTAGCGCCCGTCGCTCTGCCGGTAGGCGAAGCCGTGTTCCTGGAGGGTCCGCAGCAGCCGCAGGGCCGTGCTCTTGTGCACGTCGAGCACCTCGGCGACCTCGCCGAGCCCGGCCGGGCCCTTGGCCAGGGCAGGCAGGATCCGGAGCGCCCGCTCCACCGACTGGCTCACGCCGCGTACCTCCGTACGGAACCGGACCCGTTGACCCGTCGTCATCCGGGATGTTAGACAGCATGCAGCGGTACACGCAACGACTGTTGCAGCATACGCAACAACCGCAACGCTCCGGGAGGCACACGCACATGCCCAGCGACCCCGTCCAGGCCCTCGCCCAGGAACCGGTGGACCACCGCTTCAAGGGCCTCCCCCCGGATGCCGGGCAGGCGGGCCTCACCGTCGGGGAGCTGACCGCCCAGCGGCGGAGCCTCTACACCGGCGGGTTCACCACGCCCGTGCTCACCCTCGACGCCGATGCGCTGAGCCACAACCTCGCCGCCCTCGGCACCTACGCCGAGCGCCACGGCCTGGCCTTCGCCCCGCACGGCAAGACCTGCATGGCCCCGCAGCTGTTCCGGCGTCAGCTCGACCACGGGGCCTGGGGCATCACCGCGGCCGTGCCCCACCAGGCCCGCGTCTACCGGGCGTTCGGCATCCAGCGGATCTTCCTCGCCAACGAGCTCGTCGACGCCGCGGCCCTGCGCTGGGTGGCCGCCGAGCTCGCCGCGGACCCCGCTTTCCGCTTCGTCTGCTACGTGGACTCCGTGCGCGGGGTCCAGCTCATGGACCGGGCACTCCAGGGCCAGCCGCAGCGCATCGACGTGGTCGTCGAGCTCGGCGCCGGGGAAGGCGCCCGCACGGGGGCCCGTACGGACGAGGACTGCCGGGCCGTCGCCGACGCGGTGGCGGGTACGGACACCCTGCGCCTGGTCGGCATCGCCGGGTACGAGGCGGAGGTGCCCGGGGCCGACCCGGACTCCGTGCACGCCTACCTGCGCCGGCTCACCGCCCTGGCGGCCGAGTTCGACAAGGCCGGGCGGTTCGAGGGGGTCGGGGAGATCGTCGTCAGCGCGGGCGGATCCGCCTGGTTCGACGCCGTGGCCGACGTGTTCGCCGAGCTGCCGGAGCTCTCGCGGCCGGTCCTGAAGCTGCTGCGCTCCGGTGCGTACGTCTCCCACGACCACGGCTGGTACACCCGCCTCACCCCCTTCAACCGGGTGCCCGAGGAGGGCGGGCTGCGCCCCGCCTTCCGGCTCTGGGCGCAGGTGGTCTCCCGCCCCTCCCCCACGCAGGCGTATCTCAACGCCGGCAAGCGGGACATCGCCTACGACCTGGGGCTGCCCGAGGCCGAGCTCGTCCGCGACCCCCTCACCGGCGCCGAGCGCCCGGCGACGGGGATCCGCGTCCTCAAGCTCTCCGACCAGCACGCCTGGCTGGAGACGGACTCCGCCGAGGACGTGCAGGTCGGCGACTGGGTGGCGCTGGGGATGTCGCACCCGTGCACGATCTTCGAGAAGTGGCCGCTGATCCCGGTGGTGGAGGCCGACGGCACGGTCACGGAGTACGTCCGGACCTTCTTCTGAGCCTCGAAGGGGCACTCCCACCATCATGGACCTGGTCATCCGCGGGGCCCGCGTCGTCGACGGCACGGGCGGGCCCTCCTTCACCGCCGACGTCGGGATCCACGAGGGCCGCATCGCCGAGGTGGGCCGGATCGCGGGCGGCGGGCGGCGGACGCTCGACGCCCGCGGCCTCGCCCTGGCCCCCGGTTTCATCGACATGCACGCCCACAGCGACCTCGCCCTGCTGCGCGATCCGGACCACAGCGCGAAGGCCGCCCAGGGCGTGACCCTCGAAGTCCTCGGCCAGGACGGCCTGTCCTACGCCCCCGTGGACGACCGCACGCTGGCCGAGGTGCGGGCGGCCATCGCCGGCTGGAACGGCACGGGCGAGGACATCGACTTCGACTGGCGCACGGTCGGCGGGTACCTGGACCGGCTGGACGCGCAGGGCATCGCCGTCAACGCCGCCTACCTCGTACCCCAGGGAACCGTCCGCGCCCAGGTCGTCGGCTGGGGCGACCGCCCCGCCACCCCGGCGGAGCTCGACCGGATGCGGGCCCTGGTCGCCGAGGGGCTCGCGCAGGGCGCCGTGGGGATGTCCTCCGGGCTCACCTACACCCCGGGCATGTACGCGTCCGGCGCCGAACTGACGCAGCTGTGCCAGGTGGTGGCGCGGTACGGCGGCTACTACTGCCCCCACCACCGCTCGTACGGCCGCGGCGCCCTCACCGCCTACGCCGAGATGGTCGAGCTGACCCGCGAGGCCGGCTGCGCACTGCACCTGGCGCACGCCACGATGAACTTCGGCGAGAACCGGGGCCGGGCGGGCGAGCTGCTCGCCCTGCTCGACGGGGCGCTCGCCGACGGCGCCGACATCACCCTCGACAGCTACCCGTACACCCCCGGCTGCACCACCCTGGTCGCCCTGCTGCCCAGTTGGGCGAACGAGGGCGGACCCGAAGCGGTCCTGGCGCGCCTGCGCGACGACGCCGAGGCCGAGCGGATCCGGTACGCGCTGGAGGTGGAGGGGGCCGACGGCTGCCACGGGGTCCCGGTCGACTGGTCGACGATCGAGATCGCCGGAACCACGGATCCGGCCTACGGGGCGTACGTCGGCACGCGGATCCCCGACTGGGAGACGGCCCGGGCGCTGCTGCTGGGGGACCGGCTCGGACCGAGCATCCTGCAGCACGTCGGGCACGAGGAGAACGTACGGGCGATCATGCGCCACCCGGTCCACACGGGCGGCTCGGACGGCATCCTGCAGGGCGCGAAACCGCACCCGCGGGCCTACGGCACCTTCCCGCACTACCTCGGGCACTACGTCCGCGAGTTGGGCGTCCTCTCCCTGGAGGAGTGCGTCGCCCACCTCTGCGGCCGCCCCGCCGCACGGCTGCGGCTGGCGGACCGGGGGCTGGTGCGCGTCGGGCACGTGGCCGACCTCGTCCTCTTCGATCCGCTGACGGTCGCGGCCGGATCGACGTACGAGCATCCGCGCGGGCTGCCGACCGGGATCCCGTACGTCCTGATCGAGGGGCGTTTCGTCGTACGGGACGGGCGCCGGACGGACGTCCTCGCGGGGCGGGCCGTGCGCCGCACGCCGTACGGCGGCCGGTAGCCGGTGATCGGTCCGCCGGTTGCCGGTAGCCGGTGATCGGTCCGCCGGTTGCCGATAGCCGGTGATCGGTCCGCCGGTTGCCGATAGCCGGTTGCCGCTTGCCGCTTGCCGGTCTCCGTCTCCCCGTCACTCCTCCGCCCGTCCTCCCTCCACACCTACGATGATCGGCATGTACGCCTTCGTACCTGCCGCCCTCTTCCTCGTCCTCTTCGGCGTGAGCGTCCGGGAGGACCGTCGGCGCTTCCGCAACGCGGTCTACCTGGGCCTCACCTTCATATTCCTGTCGGTCGGCCTGCTCACCCTGGTCCCGGACCTGCCCGACGGCCTCGGCGGCATCATCGTCGCGCTGGTCTTCCTGATCCCCTCGCTCGGCACGATCGCGCTCGGCTTCTTCCTGATCGGCAACGGGCTGACGATGATCCGCAAGGAGGGACGCAGCCCGGCCAATCTGCTCGCCTTCACGGCGGGGGTGGGGATCTTCGCCCTGATCGCGTTCGTCCTGACCCTGGGCAGCCGGGGCTCCCGGACCTGGGACGCGGTGGTGGGGGGCGTGGTCCTCCTCACCGGGTACGTCTCCTTCCTCTTCCTGTGCTTCCTCGCCTACGCCTACCTCTACGGCCGGATCAAGGTGCGCGGGGACGTCGATTACGTCGTGCTGCTCGGCTCCGGCCTGATCGGCGGCGACCGGGTCCCGCCGCTGCTGGCCTCGCGGCTGCGCAAGGGCCGGGAGATCCACGACGCGCAGATCGCCCGGGGCGGACGGGTGCCGCTGCTGCTGACCTCGGGCGGCAAGGGAGCGGACGAGAAGGTCGCGGAGGCGCGGGCGATGGCCGACTGGCTGATCGCCGGGGGCGTCCCCGAGGACCACGTGCGGCTGGAGGACCGGTCCCGCACGACGGAGGAGAACCTCCGGTACAGCCGGGCGATCATGGAGAGCGCCGATCCCGGCTACCGCTGCGTGGTGGTCACCAACAACTTCCACGCCTTCCGCGCCGCGATGATGGCCCGCAAGGCCGGGGTGAACGGTCAGGTGCTGGGCTCTCCCACGGCGAAGTACTTCTGGCCGAGCGCGACGATCCGCGAGTTCGCGGCCGTGTTCTGGGAGCACAAGATCGTGAACCTCGGCATGTGCGGTGCGATCGTCGCGCTGGCGGCGGTGCTGGCGGTGCTGGCGATCAACAGCGCCTGAGGCGCGGCCCCGACGTGCGTTCATGGGGGCACGGCCGGAGGATGGGGGCCAGGGGGACACAGCAGGAGGTAGCCATGGACAGTGAATCGGACCAGCAGCCCCAGCGCCCGGCCCACCTCTACACGGGGTCGGAGCACCCGTTCGACCCCGAGGACCTCGTGATGGCGCGCGGCCAGGACGTGACTCCGGAGCGGGTCGAGAAGGCGCGCAAGCTGATCGAGAAGGAGGGCCCGAGGGCGCTCGAACGCTACCTCCCCTAGGTGGGCCCGGAGCCGGGCGGACCGGGCTCCCCGGTCCGCCCGGCGGTGTCCGGCGGGCCCGGTGCGCATCCGGATGCACGGGATCCCGCTCGTGCCCGACGTCATCGCGTGCGCGCGCTCGCCCCACGCGGCCCGAAGCCGCTGACGATCAGCCGGCCGGCCAGCGCCAGCTCCCAGGCGAACACGGGCAGTGCCGCGACGGCCCCCGCCGTGGAGAGCTGCTCGTAGGCACCGAACATCACGGCTACGGCAGAGGCGCAGATCAGCGGCCCGCCGACCAGCCCGAGCACGGCGATGAAGCGCGGCACGAGCCGTGCGCGGTAGGCGACGTACGCGAGCAGGACGGTGTTCAGGCCGAGGGCGATGTTGGGCCCGAGCAGGAACGTCCAGTCGTGCACGGCCACCAGCGCGGCGTCGGCGCCGCCCGCCGCGCCCGCGTCCCGGCGCAGGGTGACGAGCGCCAGGACGGCGACGATCCCGACGGCGATGACGGCGGCCTCCAGCAGGCGCCCGAAGGCGTACCCGAGCGCGAGCCCCTCGCCGTGGCGCCGCAGGACGGGGAACAGCGCCGCGCCGGTGCCGGCGACCGCCACCACCAGCACCACCTCGCAGAGCGCCCCGAGCAGCGCCTGCGTGTCGGCGCCCTGCGGGATCCGGCCGTCCGCGGCGCCCAGCAGGGGGCGGTAGAGGATCGCCCCGGCTATCGCGGAGGCCTCGGTCAGCAGGAACAGCAACCCGGCGGCCACTGCGGTTCTCCGGTCCGGACTCATCTTCTCGGTACCCCTCACTCGATGGAGGTGTACGCCGTACACCTGCCAGCGACCATAGGTGTACTGCGTACACTCGTCAAGGAGAGGGTGTCGTCGAGGCGGGAAGGGACCCAACCGGAATGACCCGGCAGCAACCCACGGACAAGGCCACGGGCCCCACCACGGACGAGGCCGCGCACGAAGCCGCACAGGAAGCCGCGGACCGGCAGCGGATCCCCCTGAACAGGGACCGCGTGCTGCGCGCCGCCGTCGCGCTCGCCGACGCCACGGGCATCGACGCGCTCAGCATGCGCAAGCTCGCTCAGGAGCTGGGCGTCGTACCGATGGCCCTCTACAAGCACGTGGCCAACAAGGAAGAGCTGCTCGACGGCATGGTCGACGCGGTCGTCACCGAGATCGACCCGCCGGCAGCGGACCCCGACTGGCGGTCCGTCGTGCGCGGGCGGATCCTCTCGGCCCGGCGGGCCCTGCTCCGCCATCCCTGGGCGGCCCGCGTCATCGAGTCCCGCACCGCCCCCACCCCGGCCGTGCTGGCCTACCTGGACTCGATGGCCGGGTGCTTCCGGAGCGGCGGCCTCTCCGCCGACCTGACGCACCACGTCATGCACGCGATGGGCAGCCGCCTGCTCGGCTTCAGCCAGGAGCTGTTCGACACCTCGGGCCCCTCCGGACCGCCCGACCCCGCGATGGCGGCCCGCTACCCGCACATCGCGGAACTGGCCGCGACGGCCGCACACGACGGGGGCTCCACGGTCGCCGGCGGCTGCGACGACCAGTTCGAGTTCGAATTCGCCCTGGACCTCCTCCTGAACGGCTTCGAAACCCTCAACCGCCAGGGCTGGACCTCGACCCGGACGACGCGGCGGACGCCGCCGACCTGAGCACCCCGGCCCCCGGGCGCCGGCTAGCCGAAGTCGTACACCGTGACGGGTATCCCCTTCGCGCACAGACCGTCCCGGATCAGCGGCTCGATGCGCGACCACTTTCCACCCGCGAGCCCGCAGCCGATGCGGGGCATGTGGACGGAGGCCCCCAGCTCCGTGGCGTGGGCCGCCACGAGGGCGAGGCAGCGTTCGACCGCCTCGTAGCGGATGGGCGGGCCACCGCTGCCGGTGCGCATGCCGTGCTGGCCGACCATGTTCGCGACCCAGGTGTCCGGGAGGACCTGGACGAGCTGCACCGCGCCGAGCGCGAAGTCGTTCCCGCTGCGGCCCCTGTGCCAGGCCCGGTACGCGGCCTCCGGCTCGCTCCAGCGCTTGGAGAGCGCGAGGACGAAGCCCTTCCCCCAGCCCCCGAGGTCGTTGCAGACGTGCGCGATGATCTTCGGCCCCCGAGCCTGTGGGCTGCTCGCATCCCCTCGGACGACGGTCGGCTGCTGCATGCGGATCCCCCTCCACTCCCCTGCCCGGAAGGTACCCGGACCCTCTGACATCGCCAGAGGGCTCCAGGTTCGGGGGGCTTG
Organism: Streptomyces sp. NPDC006450; assembly: GCF_040612195.1. NCBI lineage: Bacteria > Bacillati > Actinomycetota > Actinomycetes > Kitasatosporales > Streptomycetaceae > Streptomyces > Streptomyces sp. NPDC006450. Next base: position 40,455 of record NZ_JBEXPT010000051.1, read on the forward strand.
GGTCCTGAGCCTCCGGGCCATAGGTCCACAGTCTGTCCGGCCGTTGGTTTATGCCGTTTTAACCGTGTTACAACTGGAACATCGCGCTGCAAATAGCGCATTTTCCTTAGCTGTTGCCCAGCCCACACAAGCGCTGCCCGCCTTGGCAACACACCCCGTTTCCTCTGGAGGAAGCAACCGTGAGCACAGCCGAGCAGACGGCCCCGTCTGCCAAGAAGAACTCCGCCGCGATGGCGGTCATGCAGCGCCTCGGCCGCAGCCTCATGCTGCCGATCGCCGTACTGCCGGCCGCCGCGCTGCTGATGCGCTTCGGCCAGGGCGACATGCTGGGCAGCAAGTCGCTGCCGAGCTGGTGCAACGAGATAGCCAGGTACATGGCCGCCGGTGGCGGCGCCATCTTCGACAACCTGGCGTTGCTCTTCGCGGTGGGCATCGCGGTCGGCTACGCGAAGAAGGCCGACGGCTCCACCGGCCTCGCGGCCGTCGCGGGCTACCTGGTCTTCGCCAAGGTGCTGGGCACCTTCACCGACGGCAACGTGCCGAAGATCGAGGCCGTCGTCGACCACAAGGTCGCCCTGGTCGAGGCGCCCGTCAACGCCGGCGTCCTCGGCGGTGTCGTCATGGGCATCGTCGTCGCGCTGCTGTACCAGAAGTTCTACCGGACCAAGCTGCCCGACTGGGCGGGCTTCTTCGGCGGCCGCCGCCTCGTCCCGATCCTGTCCTCCCTCGCGGGCCTGGTCATCGGCATCGTCATGGGCCTGATCTGGCCGGTGCTCGGCAAGGGCATCCACGGCTTCGGCGAGTGGCTGGTCAACTCCGGCGCCGTCGGCGCGGGCATCTTCGGTGTCGCCAACCGCGCGCTGATCCCGGTCGGCATGCACCACCTGCTGAACTCCTTCCCCTGGTTCCAGGCGGGCGAGTTCGACGGCAAGCACGGCGACATCGCCCGCTTCCTCGCCGGCGACCCGAGCGCCGGACAGTTCATGACCGGCTTCTTCCCGATCATGATGTTCGCCCTCCCGGCCGCCTGCCTCGCCATCACCCACTGCGCGCGCCCCGAGCGCCGCAAGGTGGTCGGCGGCATGATGTTCTCCCTCGCGCTCACCGCCTTCGTCACGGGCATCACCGAGCCGATCGAGTTCACCTTCATGTTCATCGCCCCGGTGCTCTACGCGATCCACGCGGTCCTGACCGGTGTGTCCATGGCGCTGACCTGGTCGCTCGGCATGAAGGACGGCTTCGGCTTCTCGGCCGGCGCGATCGACTTCTTCCTCAACCTCGGCATCGCGTCGAACCCGTGGGGCCTGGCCGGCATCGGGCTCTGCTTCGCGGCGCTGTACTACTTCATCTTCCGCTTCGCGATCACCAAGTGGAACCTGCCGACCCCGGGCCGCGAGTCCGACGAGGAACTCGCCGAGATCCTCAAGGCCGAGGCGAAGTAACCGTGCCCCCGACGCAGCGCACTCCCGGACGGGGAAGGCCTTGCGGGCAGCGGCGCGAGCTGATCGCCGGCGCGGTACGGGCCAGGGGCCGCGTACGGGTCGCCGATCTCGTACGGGAGCTCGGCGTCAGCCGGATGACGATCCACCGGGACCTCCAACACCTGGACGCCCAGGGCCTGGTCCGCCGGATCCGCTCGGGAGCCGATCCCGTGGATCCGACGGACGCGACGCACTCGACGGACCCGGCGAGCCCGGCGGACGCGGCGAGCCCGACGGACCCGGCGAGCCCGACGGACCCGGCGAGCCCGGCGGACGCGGCCGCCTGAGCTCCACCCCGAGAGCAGGGGCGGGGGGGGGGGCGCCCCCCCCGGAGGGCCCCGCCCCCGCCAGCCGGC
>NZ_JBEXPT010000052.1:0-42087 GCF_040612195.1 Streptomyces sp. NPDC006450
GGCCCGGCGACGGGCGCGTCGGCGGGCACTTCGACGGGCGCGACGGGTGCGCCGACCGGGCCCCCGGCGACGGGCGGCCCCTCGCCGGCCTCCCCGCCCCTGCGTGCGGCCGTACGGTCGCACGTGTGGGCGGCGAGCTGCGACCACGCGTACCTCACCGAGTCCGCGCCCTCGGCGGTGCCGCCGCCCCCGGTGGAGGCGGACGCGCCCTCGTGGGCCGCGGAGCGCAGGGCCGTCCACGCGGGGACGCAGATCGTGGAGGTCACCCTGCTGGGCACGGGACCGGAGGCAGTGGTCCTGGCGGGCCTGGACGTACGGGTCGCCGGACGGCGGTCCCCGCTGCCGTGGAACGTCTACGCGATGTCGCAGGGCTGCGGCGGAGGGCTCACCCCGGCCGGATTCGCGGTCAACCTGGACGCGCCGCGCCCACTGGCGCGGCCGGTGGCAGGCAACAACGAGGGGGAGAAGATCGAAGCCCCCGCCTTCCCGATCCGTGTCTCCGCCTCCGAACCGGCCGTCCTGCGGGTGGTGGCGAGCAGCACCGGATGCGACTGCGACTGGTCCCTGGACCTCCGCTGGAGCGGCCCCACGGGCTCCGGCACTCTCCGCCTCGACGAGGCCGGCCGGCCCTGGCGCGTCTCCGCCGTCTCCCCGGACCGCCCGGTCTACGGATACGCCCCCGAGCGGGGCCGCTGGGGCCGCTGACCGCAGGGCTGCCGGGCCGCCGGGTTCCCCGGGCCCGCCCGGACCCGTTGCCGCGTGCGGCGCCGTTGCCGGGGCCGGCTCTGCCGGACCCCCGTGCCTCACACGCCGGCGGGGCCGGACCGGGTGGCCGGGTTCCGGGATCTCCCGATCTTCGGGAAACGTGCAGCTCAGCGGCATTGTCAGTGACCCCGCCTAGACTCGACGCAGAGGAGATCCGTCTGATCGCGAACGCGGTGGCGGAGACCGCGACGACCGGGGAAGACCGCGGAGCCGCCGGCCCGCGGAGGCAAGGAGAGGGGGGACACGATGGCCACGCCGACGACACGGCACGCAGCGGCGCAGCCGCCCGCGTCCGGGTCCGCCCTGCCGCGGCACGCCGCCGTGTTCCTCCCCGCCGCCGTGCCCCGCGAGAGCCGCATCGCGTTCTGGTCCCCCGACGGGGACGCCCTGCCCGCGGAAGGCACCCCGGCCACGCTCCAGGTGGTCCGCCCCCACGGCGAGGGCGTCCGTACCCGCACGGTGCCCGCCGTCACGCTGACGGTCACCGCCGCCCTGCCCGTGCTCGTCCGCGCGGTCCGCAGGCCCGCCACGCATCCCGCGACCCGCGCCTGGGGGACCGCCGCCGTCCAGGCGCTGTCCCTCGTCGCGCGGGGCCGGCTGCTGCCCGGGCTGACCCCCGAGGGTGTCGACGCCTGGCGGGCCGGGCCCCTGGACGCCGAGGACATCGGGCATCTGCGCGCGGTAGCCGCCGCCCTTCCCCACGAGGGGTACGCCACGCCGCTCGCCGGACGCCGCCCGCTCCACCTGCCCGAACCGGAGGCGCTGGTCAGGGCGTTCCTCGACGCCGTCGCCGACAGCCTGCCCCGGACCCCCGCGGCGCCCTTCGCGGCCGGCCGGCCGTTCGCGGCCCGCGAGCCGCAGCAGGTCCCGGGGATACGCGACTGGGCCGCGCAGGTCGCCTCGGGCGCGGACACCGGAGTGGGGATCTCGCTCCGCCTCGACCTGTCCTCCTTCCGCCTCTTCGACGAGGCCGAGAGCGGGACGGAACCGGGGACGGACGTGCGCCGCGCCGGGGCCGCCGTCGTCCAGGTGCACAGCCTCGCCGACCCGACCCTGGTCACGGACGCCTCGATGCTCTGGGCGGGCGCCGCCGCGGCCGGCTTCGGACCCCGCGCCCGGATCGACGCCGTCCTCGCGCTGCGCCGGGCGGCCCGCGTCTGGCCTCCGCTGCTGCGGCTGCTGGACCAGCCGGTCCCCGATGTCCTGGCCCTCTCGGACCCCGAGCTCGAAGACCTGCTGGGCCGGGCCGCGACCCGGCTGGCGGAGGCCGGAGTCCTGGTGCACTGGCCGCGCGAGCTGGCTCGTACGCTGTCCGCGACCGCGGTCGTACGGTCCACCGCGCCCGGTTCCGCCACCGACGGCACCGCCTTCTTCGACGCCGAGCACCTCTTCGCCTTCTCCTGGGAGCTGGCGCTCGGCGGGGACCGGCTCACCCCGGGGGAGATGGACGCGCTCGCGCAGGCCCACCGGCCCGTGGTGCGGCTGCGCGACCAGTGGGTGCGGGTCGATCCGGAGCTGGTGCGCAAGGCGCGCAAGCGGGAGCTGGGCCTGCTGGACCCGGTGGACGCGCTGGCCGCCGTGCTGACGGGGACGGCCGAGGTCGAGGGGGAGCCGGTGGCCGCGGTGCCCGTGGGGGCGCTGGCCGCCCTGCGGGACCGGCTGACCGGGGAGTTGGCGCCGCTGCCCCAGCCGGCCGGGCTCAAGGCCACCCTGCGCGACTACCAGGCCCGCGGGCTGGCCTGGCTGGACCTGATGACCTCGCTCGGACTCGGCGGCTGCCTCGCCGACGACATGGGCCTGGGCAAGACCGTCACGCTGATCGCGCTCCACCTGCACCGCGACCGTCCCGAGCCGACGTTGGTGGTCTGCCCGGCCTCCCTGCTGGGCAACTGGCAGCGGGAGATCGAGAAGTTCGCCCCGGGCACGCCGGTGCGCCGCTTCCACGGCGTCGGCCGCAGCCTCGAAGGGCTGGCCGACCAACCCGCCGGGGGATTCGTCCTCACCACCTACGGAACCATGCGCGCGGGAGCGGCCCGGCTGGCCGATCAGCCCTGGGGCATGGTCGTCGCGGACGAGGCCCAGCACGTCAAGAACCCGCACTCGGCGACCGCGAAGGCGCTGCGCACGATCCCGGCGCCCGCCCGGGTGGCGCTGACCGGAACCCCGGTGGAGAACAACCTCTCCGAGCTGTGGGCGCTCCTCGACTGGACCACACCCGGACTGCTCGGCCCGCTCACCGCGTTCCGGGCCCGGCACGCCCGGCCCGTGGAGCACCAGACGGAGGAGGACGGGGGCAACGAGGCGGCGGTCGCCCGACTGGCCGCGCTGGTCCGGCCGTTCCTGCTGCGGCGCAAGAAGTCCGATCCCGGGATCGCGCCCGAGCTGCCGCCGAAGACGGAGACCGACCACCCCGTGTCCCTCACCCGCGAGCAGGCCTCCCTCTACCAGGCGGCGGTCGACGAGGCGATGGCCGTGATCGGCGCGAGCGAGGGCATCGAGCGGCGCGGCATGATCATGAAGCTGCTGGCCTCGCTCAAGCAGATCTGCAACCACCCCGCCCAGTACCTGAAAGAGGAGGAGCCCCGGATCGTGCACCGCTCCGGGAAGCTCGCCCTTCTCGACGAGCTGCTCGACACGATCCTCGCCGAGGGCGGCTCGGTCCTGGTCTTCACGCAGTACGTGACCATGGCCCGGCTCATCGAGCGCCATCTGACGGCGCGCGGGATCTCCCACCAACTCCTGCACGGGGGCACGCCCGTTCCGCGCCGCGAGGAACTCGTGGACCGCTTCCAGGCGGGCGAGGTGCCCGTGTTCCTGCTGTCCCTGAAGGCCGCGGGCACCGGCCTCAACCTCACCCGCGCCGGCCACGTCATCCACTACGACCGCTGGTGGAACCCGGCCGTCGAGGAACAGGCCACCGACCGCGCCTACCGCATCGGCCAGACCCAGCCCGTGCAGGTGCACCGCATCATCGCGGAAGGCACCGTCGAGGACCGGATCGCCGAAATGCTGGAGGCGAAGCGGGCGCTGGCCGATGCCGTGCTGGGCTCGGGCGAGACGGCGCTGACCGAGCTCACCGACCGCGAGCTCGCCGACCTCGTCTCCCTGCGCAGGCCCGTGTGATCACCGCCCGCGACGACCGCCGCCGCACCTTCGATACCGTGCCGCCGGGAGCGGAGGCCGTCAGCTGGTGGGGCCGTGCCTGGGTGTCCGCCCTGGAGGCGGTGGCCCGCGACGGAGCCCGCCTGACCCGGGGGCGTACCTACGCGGCCGAGGGCCACGTCGACGCCGTCACCATCACCCCGGGCCGGATCGTGGCCTACGTACGGGGCAGCCGGCCGCGGCCGTACCGCACCGAGCTGTCCCTGCCCGCCTTCTCGGACACCGAGTGGAGCGAGCTGCTGGAGTCGGTGGTCGCCGATCCGACGGCGCTGGCCGCGCTGCTGGAGCGGGAGGTCCCGGAGTCCCTCTCCGAGTCGGTCCTGCCCGGTGCGGGAGAGCTCGTGCCGCGCTGCTCCTGCCCCGACGTCGCCCTTCCGCCCTGCAAGCACGCCGCGGCCCTGTGCTACCGCGCGGCCCGGCTCCTGGACGCCGACCCCTTCGTCCTGCTCCTGCTGCGCGGCCGCGGCGAGCGGGAGCTGCTGGAGGAGCTCACCCGCCGCAACGCCGCCCACGCCGCGCGCGAACAGCCCGACGGGACCCCGGACTTCCCCGGAGTGCCGGCCCGCTCCGCGCTGGTCCGCACCGTCCTGCCGCCGCTGCCCGCTCCCCTGGCGGCGCCCTCGGCCGCCGGGATGCCGCCCGCCTATCCGTCCGACCCGGCGGCCCCGGACCCGCTCGCCCTGGACCAGCTCGCCGCGGACGCGGCCGCCCGCGCCCTGGCCCTGCTGCGCACCGCCGAGGATCCGATGGCCGGGCTGAGCCGCTGGCAGGACGCCGTCCGGCTGGCCTCGGCCCACCCCACGGCCGGGCTCACCGGCGCCGCCCGCTCCCTCTACCGCGAGCTGGCCCGCGCCACGGGGCGCAGCACCACCGACCTGGCCCGGGGAGCGGCCGCCTGGAGGCAGGGCGGTCTGCCCGCCCTGCTCGCCCTCGAAGAGCCCTGGGACCCCCCTGCCGGCCCCTTCGACCGGGCCCGCCCGGCGCTCCTCGCCGCCGGCCAGGGCTCGTTCCGCCCCGACCGGAACCGGCTCACGGGCCCCTCCCGCCAGCTCAGGCTCGGCCGTGACGCCCTCTGGTACTCCTACGAGAACCGCCTGGGCGACGACGACTGGTGGCCCACGGGGCACCGCCCCTCCTCGGACCCGGTCACGGCCCTGCTGGGCTGAGCCCGGCCGCCCAGCGGTTCAGGGTGGTGAAGTCCTGCGGGCGCAGGCCGTGGCGGGGGTGGATGCGCAGGAGCAGGGCCGGGGCCGGGTGGTGGGCGGCGACCCAGGCGCGGTCCCGGGGCGTGATCATGTCGTCGACCCAGGCGAAGGGGCGCCCGGCCGTCCATTCCAGGAGGGGGCGGGTCTTCCAGAAGAGGCCGTCGGGGTCGCGGATGAAGGGCTCCGGCCATTCGATGACAGGAAGATCAGCGGATAGTCCGATGTGCGGGGAGATGAGGGTGTTGGCCTCGTGCGTCCAGGCGGTGGCCCAGGCGAGTTCGTAGGGCAGGGCAAGGAGCCGGGCGCCGTGGGCCGGGTGCAGGCGCACCCGCAGGCCGCGCCTGGTGCTGCGGGATTCCGGTGCGTCGCGGTAGGACAGCCAGATGCTCGGGCGCATCCGGTGGCTGGTGTAGCCGCGGAGACCTGCGAGGCGGGACCGGAACGGGTTGAGGGGGCCGTCCACGTCGAGGAGGAGCAGCGGGCGAGTCATGAAGTAGGGATTACCCAGTACACGATGGAGTGAAATGCCTACCGGCGCTATAACCCGAACGGGTCTACGGCGTTGATTCCGGTACGGGTGCCATGCCCGTGAACCCCTCCGGAAGGCAGGAAAGCTGATGCGTCAGAGTCGTCGGAATGGCTTGATCGCGGCGGTCGTCGCGGGAGGTGGCGTGGCGGTCGCAGGGATGGGCGGCTTCGCCCACGCCGACGCGCAGGCGGGCGGCCAGGCGGAGCGCTCGCCCGGGCTGCTGGCGGGGAACCTGCTGCAACTGCCGGTGCACGCCCCGGTGAACGTGTGCGGGAACACCGTGAGCGTGGTCGGCGTCCTCAATTCGGCGGCCGGGAACCGGTGCGTCAACGCCGCCCCGGGCGGCGGGAATCCGGGGCAGCCCGGCCATCCGGGGCCGCGCCCCTCGCACCCCTCGAAACCCGGCGCCGGAAACGGTGCGGGGAACGGCGGCCACGGCGGGCCCGGCAGGGGTGCGACGGCCGAGGGGCGCGGAAAGGATTCTCCGGGGCTGCTGTCGGGCAACGGACTCCAGCTCCCCGTCGAGGTGCCGGTCAACATCAGCGGCAACGCGGTGAGTGTCGTCGGCGTCGGCAACTCCTCCGTGGGCAACACCTCCGTCAACGGCTCGACCCCGGTCGTCGCCAAGCCCGTCCAGCCGCCCGTCGTCGTCCGGCCGGTCACCCCGCCGGCCCCGCCGGCCCCGCCGTCCCCGCCGCGCAACCACCCCTCGGCGCTCGCCCACACCGGTGCCGAGGACATCGGCTACCTGCTGTCCGGCGGCGGCGCCATGCTGCTCGGCGGCGTACTGCTCTACCGCCGGTTCCGGCTCAACTAGCCTGCGCCGGAGCCTCGGAAGCCGCCCGCCAGCCGTCCAGGATCGCGTCGATCCGGGGCGCCAGCCGGGCCCGGGCCGCGAACCGGGGCACGCCCCCCATCAGCAGGGCGTCGTACTCGGTGTCGAGGTGCCGCACGGCCGCCCGCACCGCCGCGTACACGGCCGGCGGGTCCAGGGCCCGGCCGGCCGCGCTGCGGCCCACCCGGCCGCTGCCGCGCACCGAGGCGTGCGCGGCGATGGCCCGGGCCCGGTCCTCGGGGCACCCGGGGAACAGGCACAGGATCTCGGCGGCGAAGGCCGCCGTGAACCGGGTGTCCTCGGCCGCGCGGCGCAGCCGGTCGCGCTCCCGGCGGCGGGCCCGCGCCTCGGCGTCCGCGAGGCAGGCCCGCTCGGCGCGGGCCAGGGCCGCGTCCTCGACGAGGATCCCCAGGCGCTCGTAGCGACGGCGGCGCCGGTGGAAGCGGACGACGACGGCGGACAGGGAACTGGCCTCGTGGGCCCGGCGGGTGAGGGCCGTGTCCCCGCGCGGCAGGTAGACGAGGTGTCCGAGGTCGGCGCAGTCCAGGCACCGGGGCACGCCGGCCTCGCGGACGAGGTGGCGCAGCGGTCCCTGCCTGCACTCCGCGCAGTGGATCTCCTTCGTCGACTCGAAAACGACCAGGCTCATGCCGAAGTGATACCGCCGTCCCGGCCGTATATCACCTTGTAGGAATGGATAGTTGTAGTTTCACAGAGTCCTCCCCGACCTCATGGTGTCCTCCTACCGTGAGTCGAGTGGGCCGCGGCCGGTCCATGGAGGAGGGAAAACATGGGTGGACGGCAGGCGACGGCCCGGCGCCCGGGGGTTGCGGGCCGGCGTCCGAAAGCGGAGGTGGCTTCCGACCTCGTGGTGAGAGAGGTCGAGATCGGGCCCGGCGGCTGCACCGGCTGGCACTACCACCGCGTACCGCTGATCGCGGTGGTCAAGTCCGGCACCCTGACCCGGATCCTGCGCGACGGCACGGTCGAGGTGCATCACACCGGCACCAGCTTCGTCGAGCCCGCGGGCCGCCGCCACGTCCACCTGGGCCGCAACCTCGGCACCGAGCCGGTCGTGCTCTGCGTGACCGCCGCCCTCGCCGAGGGCGACCTCTTCGCACTGCCCGCGGTGGCCCCGCCCGGGACCACGCCCTGCGCGTGCCACGCCGACGCGGTGAGCTCCGGCTCCGTGAACCGGGCCGCCAATCAGACGAGCCGGCGGATCTCCCCGCGCACGCGGTAGAAGCCTCCGGCCGCCGGGTGCAGGCCGTCCACCACGTACCGGGCGCCGGGCTCCCGTATCCCGCGCGGGAACTGCACGTTCCAGGAGGGCTCGAAGCCGCCCGACACCACCTGTACGCGCATCCGCTGGCCCTGCTGCACGCACTCCACGACCACACCGCCCGCGGGCACCGAGGACACGGACACCGTCGCCACGGCCGCAGGGGTGGCGGCCGGGGTGAAGACGGGCAGAGCGGCCGCCGACTTCACGTCCACGGCCGTCGGCACCGACCCCTCCCGGGCGGCCGCGATCGCGGCCTCGCTCGCGTCCACGCACACCAGCGAACCGTCCGTGGTCACCAAGTACAGCCGCTCGTCCAGATACTGCATGGACAGGGCCGCCCCGCTGCCGGTGCCCAGCTTCCACAGACGCCGCCCGTCGGCATCGAAGCAGTACACGGACGACGCGAGGTCGCCGGCGAAGACGTGCCGGCCGTCCGGCGAGGTCGCGCACGAGTAGACCGCCGCGTCGCACCGGTACGAGGCCTCCAGCGCGCCCGTCGCCTTCGACAGGCGCTCCACCGTGTTGCGGCCGGTCCCCGCGTACACCGCGTGGTCCTCCTGCCAGCCGAACAGCACCGACCCGTTGGTCTGCGTGTGCCACAACTGCCCGCCGCCGTCCGGGGCGTAGGCCGTGACACCCTTGCTGTGGCCGTGGTAGACCGCCCGCTCGTCCGCCCGCACCATCCACGCGTTCTCACCGGCCGAGCGCCGCGACCACTGGAACTCGTCCTCGTGGTCGATGACCGTCAGCCCGCCGCTGCGGTCGGACACGTTCAGCACGCCCTCGCGGATGTCGAGCCAGAAGATGTCCACGTCGGCCGCGATGTCGTACGCCCCGAACGGCACCTTCGAGGACAGGTCGTACACCGTGCCGTCGTCACAGCCCGCATAGATCCAGAACTCGTCCGCCACCAGGCACTTCACCCCGTCCGGCAGCGAGTAGCGGGCCAGCACCTCACCGTCGTGGCTCACCGTGTAGACGTCTCCGGCCTGGTTGCCGACCCAGCAGCGGTCCTCGTCCACGTGGATGCCGAAGGCGGAGGAACCCGTACGGAACCGCCACAGCACCGGGGCCGCCGCGCGTGCGGTGGACGGGGTCGCGGTCACCTGGCGGCGCGTCACCGACCGGGCCGCGCGGACTCCCCGCACCGCCGGGGCGTAGCCCTTGCGGACCTTCTCCCCGACCTTCTTGGCGGCGGCCGCCCGCGCCTTCTCGACGGTCGGGAAGGAGGAGTTCTGCAGCTGGCCGTCCGCCCCGATGCGTCCGTACCGCACCGAGACGTCCGTGCCGTCGACGGTGACCTCGTAGAACTTGTGGGCACCGCCGTCCTCCTGGGACAGCTCCAGATACGTCGTCTCGCGAGCCATGACAGACCCCTCCCCAAGGCCGGGCCCCCGGCCCCCTGTGCGCCGGTGATCCCTCCTGAAAAACGTTAGGGGCCACCACTGACAATGGCCTGGTGCAGCTGGAAGCGATCACATGGCAGCGGATGGCCGAGCGGCTCGCCGGTCACCTCGACGACAACGACAACGGCAACGACACCGACACCGACAACGACAACGACCGCAAAGAGAACGGCAGCGACAACGGCAGCGACGACGGCCGCGGCGACCACGGCAGCGGCACGGGCCGCCCGGCGGGCGGATGGCTGCGCGTGGGCATCGACGGGGCGCCCGCCGCCCGCACCGGCGTCCTCGCGGCGGAGCTCGCCGACGTACTGCGCCTGCGCGGGCGTTCGGTCCTGATCGTGGCGGCCGAGGGCTTCCTGCGCCCCGCCTCCCTCCGCTTCGAGTTCGGCCGCGAGGACGTGGACTCCTACCTCGACGGCTGGTACGACACGGCGGCGCTCTGGCGGGAGGTCTTCGGCCCGACCGACGCCGGCGGCACCGGCCGGGTGCTGCCCGACCTCTGGGACCCGGCCACCGACCGGGCCACCCGCAGCCCCTACGTCGAACTCCCGCCCGGCGGCGTGCTCATCGTCCACGGACCCCTTCTGCTGGGCCACTGGTTCCCCTTCGACCTCAGCGTCCACATCGGCCTCTCCCCGGGCGCGCTCGCCCGCCACACCGAGGAGTCCGCCCGCTGGACCCTCCCCGCCTTCGCGCGCTACGAGGCCGAGACCGGCCCCGCGGACCGGGCCGACGCCCTGGTCCGGGCCGACGATCCGCGCCACCCGGCCTGGACGGGCCTGCGCGCCAAAGGCACCGGCTGACTCCGCGGGGCCGCCGTGCGCGCGTCCGCGTACGTCCGCGTACGTCCGCGTACTCCCGCCCCGTCACGGAGGTCCGGGAACGGCAACAGGGGGATTCCGGCACGGTGACGATCGCTTCCGGCCATCGCTCCGGCCGGAACCGGGCGCTACGTTGACGGCACGCTTCGACGGCGGCCACCCCGGTGGCGCCTTGGCAGAGGGAGAAGGCAATGCGCGGACACGGCACGGCGGTTCGGGGCGCGAGACGGTCCCGCGCACAGGCGGCGCTCGCAGCGCTGGCCCTGTGCGGGACCCTGGCCCTCACGGCCTGCAACGGTGACGAGGAGGCGGGCGCGCCGGGAACTCCCGCGAGCCCCGCCACCAGTGCGGCGGCCACGGGCACCGCCTCGCCGTCACCCTCGCCGTCGCCCTCCCCGGCCCCGTCGAAGAAGCCGACCCCGGCCGTCACGTCGACCGCCACCCCGGCGGGCACGAAGAAGACGCCGACTCCCGGTTCCACCTGCGACCACAAGATGCCGATCTCGCCCGACGAGATCGCCGTCAACCGCTACACCCCGGAAGGCGGGGTCCACAGCCTGATCATCAAGCACGGCAACTGGGGCTGCGCCGCCCCCGGCGCGGACGCCGCACCCTTCGAGACCACCGGCAAGGAAACCTTCCTCAACATCGCTGAGGACGCCAGGATCACGGCCGTCACCCCCATCGTCGCGAGCACCGTGAGCCAGCCGATCACGCTGCAGCAGCTCATCGACTGGCTGATCGCCCACCCGAACCAGGGCCGCGTCTTCCGGTACCACCTGGACGGCGCGGGCGTCATCGATTCCCTCGACCAGCAGTACACCTCCTGACCCCGCTCCCTCCAGCCCCGCTCCCTACGGCCGCCCGCCCAGCCGGGTCACCGCCACCGCGGCCGCCCGGCAGCCGGCCGCCGCGGCCGATGCCGAGCCCGCTCCGGCCAGCCGGGCCGCGAGGAAGGCTCCGGTGAAGGCGTCCCCGGCGCCCGTGGAATCCACCGCCTCGGCGCTCTCCGCCGCGACCTCGGCCGTCACCCGGCCGTCCTCGGCGATGAGCGCTCCGGCCCCGCCCCGGGTGACCACCACCAACGGCACCCGCCGGCTCAGCTCCGCCGCCGCCCGCGCGACCGCGGCCGCCCCGGCCGCTTCGTGCGACCCCGTGAGCAGCAGCGCCTCGTCCGCGTTCGGCAGCAGTACGCCGGCCCCCGCCGCGGCGGCGAGGAAGCGCTCCGGACCCAGCGCGGCCAGGAACCCCGCCGAGGCCGGGTCCACGCTCACCGGTACGTTCCGGGCGCTGGCGGCCCGTAGCGCGAGACGGGCCAGTTCCCGGCTCGTGTCCGTGAAGAACAGGTAGCCCGACAGATGGAGATGGGCGACCCCGTCCAGCAGTCCGGGCTCCCAGTCGGAGGGGGAGAGCCGCAGCGAGGCCCCGCTGTCGGTCAGAAAGGTCCGCTCCGCGTCCTCGCCGACCAGCGCGACCACCGTCCCGGTCGGCTCCACCGGATCGACCACCAGCCTCGGCCGTACCCCCGCGTCGAGCAGCGCCCGCTCGTGCCACCCGGCCGAGTCGGCGCCGACCCGCGCGAGGAGGCGTACCTCCGGGGCGCCCGCGCGGGCGGCCCAGCAGGCCGCGTTGGCCCCGGCGCCGCCCGGCAGGGTCCGGATCCGGGCCGGGGTGTCGGTACCCGGAGCCAGTGGCTCCGCATGCACCGCCACGACATCCGTCACCACGTCCCCGACGACCAGCAGGGCCGTCGGCCCGGTGGGAGCGGCCGGCGCCGCGGTCACGGCCGGCCCGCCCAGGCCCGCGCGATCCGGGCCCCGAGGCGCACATTGCCCCGTACCGCCGCGAGGTTGGCCTCCAGGGAGGCGCCGCCCGTCGCGCGCACCAGGAACCCCAGCAGGAACGGCGTCACCGCCTGCCCCGTGATGCCCCGCTCGCGGCACTCCGACAACGCCTCGGCCAGGACCCGGTCGTGGAGCTCCGGATCGAGCTGCAGCTCCCGCGCCACGGGGTTGGCCACGAGCAGCGCCGACTCCGCTCCGCCGAGGAGGTCCTGAGCGGCCATCACGGCCGCCACCTCCTCCGGGCGGTGCACCGTCCAGTCCACCGGCTCGCCGGAATCGGCCAGGTAGAACCCGGGGAAACGATCCGTCCCGTAGCCGAGGACCGCCACCCCCAGCGTCTCCAGCCGCTGGAGGGTCGCGGGTACGTCCAGGATCGACTTCACCCCCGCGCACACCACGGTGATCCGGGTCCGCGCCAGCAGCGCGAGGTCCGCCGACTCGTCCTGCGACCGCGTCCAGTCCCGGTGTACGCCGCCCAGCCCGCCGGTGGCGAAGACCCGCAGCCCCGCCCGCGCGGCGAGGAAGGCCGTGGCCGAGACCGTCGTCGCGCCCGTCGCCCCCGTGGCGAGGGCCGGGGCCAGATCCCGGTGGCCGAGCTTGCGTACGCCCTCGCCGCCCGCGATCCGCTCCAACCGGGCCTTGTCCAGCCCGGCGTGGGCCACGCCGTCGACGACCGCGATCGTCGCCGGAACGGCTCCCTCCGCCCGGACCAACTCCTCCAGCTCCAGGCCCACCGCCAGATTGCGGGGGCGGGGCAGGCCGTGGGCGAGGATCGTGGACTCCAGCGCCACGACGGGCTGCCGGCGCTCCAGCGCCTCGCGCACCTCCTCCGACAGGACGGGGACCGCGGCCGAGGACGAACCCGTGTGCTCAGATGCTGTGTGCTGTGACATGTCCCCATCCCTGGCACGCGATCCGGCACCCCAAACGCCCGGACGCCGCACCGGCGCGAACCCGCCCCGGTAGCGTGCCCGCACCGACCTGAGTCCCGGCTCCGTCGCCCGCGCTGCCCGCGCTGCCCGCGCTGCCCGCGTCGGCCGCGTCGTCCGCGCCGCCCGGGAGGCGGGTGCGCGGGGACCTGGGGTGGCCGCATCGGCCTGGATGTCCGCGGGTGCGCCGCTGGGCGGGGCGAGGTCCCCTACCCGCCCTTCCACCGTTCCCCGGGGCTCCGCCCCGGACCCATGGCCGGGTGCGGCGCCGTTGCGGGGGCCGGCCCCCGGACCCCGCTCCTCAAACGCCGGAGGGGCTGGATTTCCCAGCCAGCAGGCGTTCAGATTCGGGCCGACGCCGGCCCGAATCCAGCCTCGCCGGCGTTCGAGGAGCGAGGTCCGGGGCGGAGCCCCAGGGGGTCCGGCCGCAGCCCGGGACCCCTTCCAGCCCGTCCGGCGTTTGAGGACCGGGTCCGGGCAGAGCCCGGGGAACGGGGGAAGGGCGGGTAGGGGAACTCCGCCCCGCAGGCCGCACCACCGCGCCCGGCCGCCGCCGGACGGCGTCCGGCGCAGCGGGGCGAAGCCGGGAGGCCCGCCAGGGCCGGGCCGCGCGAGCAGCGCGTCAAGAAAGGAGGCACAGGGTCCACCAGCCGGTGCTCACCGCGCGGCGCCGCTCGACAGGGTGACGGGTGGGGCGGGCGCGCGCTGGACGCTCTGGTCACCCCGGCGCGCCGGGCGCCCCGATTAGGCTCCCGGACCATGAGCACAAGTGATCACCGTGAGGCCCCCGCCCCCGCCCCCGCTTCCTTCGCCGTCTCCGTCCCGGACTTCCCCGACTCCGAGCTGGAAGTGGACGAGCTCGACCCCGCGCAGATCGTCTCCGGGAACCCCGTCGTGACGGGCAAGGTGCTGTGGGAGGCGCCCGACGGTTCGCAGGTGCGCGGGATCTGGCAGATCACCCCGGGCGTGGTCACCGACACCGAGGCGAACGAGCTGTTCGTGGTGGTCAGCGGCCGTGCCACCGTCGAGGTGGAGGGCGGCGAGACCCTGGAGGTCGGACCCGGCTCCGCGTGCGTCCTGCGCGAGGGCGACAAGACCACCTGGACCGTCCACGAGACCCTCCGCAAGGCCTACCACATCAGCTACTGACCGGTATCCGCGCCGGTGCCCGGGGCCTTCACCGGACGGCGCCGCGAGGTGAACAGCGCGAGCGCCGCCATCGGCAGCAGCAGGGCGGCGGCGGCCGCGTTGAGCCAGCCGTAGCCCGCCTGGGACATGACCAGCCCGGCGGCGGCGCCGCCGACCCCGGCGGCCGTGTTCATGGTGAGGTCACCCAGTCCCTGTACGGCGGCACGCGCGGGCTGCGGCACCGAGTCGGTCAGCAGCGCCGAGCCGGACACCATGCCGGCTGACCAGCCCAGGCCGAGCAGGAAGAGGCCGACGCCGCTCTGGGTGTGGTTCCCGTCGGCCGTGCCGGCGAGCAGTGCGGCGACGGACAGCAGCCCGGCGGCGAGCCCGATCACGGACAGCCGGCCGATCCGGTCGGCGAGCCAGCCCATCACCGGCGAGAAGCCGAACATGCCGGCGATGTGCCCGCTGATGACCAGCCCGATGAGCTGGAGCCCGGCTCCGTGGTGCCCGAGGTCGACCGGGGTCATCACCATGATCGAGACCATGGTGGTGTGTGACACCGCGATGGTGAGCAGCGCGAGCCGGGCCCGGGGGGAGGCCTTGAAGGCCGCGAACCCGGCACGCAGCGAACGCCCGGCGCGGGTCTGGTCCTCGGACGGGGCGAGCGCGCGGGCCGTCAGCAGCGGGTCCGGGCGCAGGAGTAGGCCGATCAGCGTGGCGGTGAGCAGGAAGACGGCGCCGGCCCATATGAAGGGCCCCGCCGTCGGGGGTATGGAGGTGCCGGCGAAGCTGCGGCTGGCCGGGGCGGAGAGATTGGGTCCGAGCACGGCGCCGATGGTGGAGGCCCACACGACGACGGAGATCGCCCGGGCCCGGTGGTCGGGCTCGGCGAGGTCGGCGGCGGCGAAACGGGCCTGGAGGTTGGCGGAGGAGGCGGCTCCGAAGGCGGCCATGCCGAGCATCAGCAGCGGGAAGCTCTTGATCGAGGCGGCGAGGACGACGAGGGCGGCTCCGGCCGCGCCGATCACGTAGGCCAGGACCAGGCCGGGCCGGCGGCCGCGCGCGGTCATCAGCGCGGCGAGCGGCAGGGAGACGGCCGCGGTGCCGATCACGGAGGCGGTCGAGGCGAAACCGGAGAGCGACTCGGTGCCGCTGACCTCGGTGGCCAGGACCGGGGCCAGGGCGATGCTGATGGGCACGCCGATCCCGCCCAGCACCTGGCCGGCGATCAGGACCCCGGAGGTGCGGCGCCGCAGGCGGGGCAGGTCGGCGGCGGTGACCGTGACGGCGGGCCGGGCGGTGCCGGGCACGGTGCTCACGCGGTCCACCTCCGAGACGGGTGCGGAAGGGCTGCTGGCGTGGCGCAAGGTGTGGTCACCGCCGCAGTTTCGCACCCCTCACCGGGCGGGCGGAACAGGGTTTCCGGGGGCACGGGGAGCACGGGGAGCACGGGGAGCACGGGGGGCGCCGGGAGCACGGCGGCCCTCAGAACAGCGGCTGGGGGAGTACCCCCTCCAGGGCCAGGAGGCGGCGCTTGGTCTCCACGCCGCCGCCGAAGCCGCCGATGCCCCCGTCGTTCTCCACGACCCGGTGGCAGGCCACCACCAGCGGCAGCGGGTTCGAGCCCATGGCGTTGCCGACGGCCTGGGCCGCGCCCGGGGCCCCGGCCCGGGCGGCCAGCTCGCCGTACCCCACGACCGCCCCGTAGGGCACGGTGCGGTCCAGCTCCAGCAGGACCTGCCGGTTGAAGCCGGAGCTGAGCCGCCAGTCGAGCGGCAGGTCGAAGCGGCGCAGCGTACCGGCGAAGTAGGCGTTCAGCTGGCGTATCGGCTCGGCCAGCAGCACCTCCTCGCCCGGCGGCGGGCGCCGGGCGTCGGCGCCGAGGCGGGAGATCAGCGCGCCGATCATCTTCTCGGCCCGGTCCGGTCCGGCATGGAACTCGACCTTGACCAGGCCCTCGGGGGTGGCGGCGAGGAGCAGCGGTCCGATGCCGGTGCCGCCGCTGTCGACGACGGTCCATTCGAGGTGCGGCCCGCGGGGCTCAGGAGTGTCCACCTCTTCACGGTACGGCCCCCCACCGACAGCGCCGACAGCACCGACAGCACCGACAGCGGTGCACGCGTCAGAAGCCGCCGACCGCTTCCCGCACGACGTCGGGGTTGTCGGTGATGATCCCGTCCACGCCCATGTCCCGGACCTTCCGGGCGGTCGCGGCGTCGTCCACGATCCAGGTGTCCACTTCGAGCGCCTTGCCGTGGGCGCCGAGCAGCCCGTGCACGGCGGCGACCCAGTCGCTGTCGATGGTGGTGTGCCAGGGGTTGATCCGGTCGGTGAACTCGGCGTACCGCGGCAGGTCGGCGAGGGCCGGGGTGCCGAGGAAGGCCGTGACCAGGTCGGGGCGCAGCTCGTGCACGGTGCGGACCGAGGCGGTGCTGAAGCTCTGGACCACCAGCCGGTGGGCCACGTGGTGCTCTTCGAGCCAGCCGGTCTCGCCCAGCACGTCCAGGGTCTGCTGCTCGATGCCCGGGTAGAGCTCCGGCTTCTTGATCTCCAGGAGCAGCCGCTGCCGATTGTGCCGGACCCGGTTCATGTACTCCCGCAGGGTCGGTACACGGGCGCCCGCGAACTCCTCGCCGAACCAGCTGCCGGCGTCCAGCCGGGCGATCTCCGCCGCGGTGAAGTCCTTCACCTTCCAGGGCTTGCGATCGGGGAACACCTGCTCGACATCGGTCGTCCGGGTCAGGGTGTCGTCGTGGATGACCACGAGCTCCCCGTCCTGGGTGCGCTGGACGTCGTTCTCCACCCAGTCGAAGCCCATGTCCCTCGCGAGGTCGATCGCCTCCAGGGTGTTCTCCGGGGCGTACGCCGAAGCCCCCCGGTGGGCGTACACGATCGGGTTGGACAGCCAGTCCTGACCGGGCGCGGCCGAGGCGGAGCCCGCACCGCACAAGGTCAGGGCGAGTCCCAGAAGGGCGGCGGTGGCCGCGGCGGTGGATCGGACGTACATGCGCGTTCTCCTCGGGTCATGGGCCCTGCTCCTGCGGTCAAACGGGCGCGGAGCGGCATTCGTTGCGGCGACGCACTGGCGGCCGTGCGTTTCCGACGCACATTCAGGGAGAGCCGCGTACGGTGATCATGGGGTTGGTGATCACGGGGCCGCCACCGAACTACGACAAACGGACCAGGCCCGCACGGCTCCGTCCGGGGCGGGCGGGCCTCGAGTGTCAGTGGGTGGTCGTACGGTTGACCCATGCGGCCCGTATCGAAGATCGAACGCACGGTGGCGCCTTTCGAGGTCGTCAGCTCCTACCAGCCCAGCGGTGACCAGCCCGCGGCCATCGCCGAGCTGGAGAAGCGCATCCGTGCAGGTGAGAAGGATGTCGTGCTGCTCGGCGCGACCGGAACCGGCAAGTCGGCGACGACTGCCTGGATGATCGAGAAGCTCCAGCGGCCCACCCTGGTGATGGCGCCGAACAAGACGCTCGCCGCCCAGCTGGCGAACGAGTTCCGCGAGCTGCTGCCGAACAACGCGGTCGAGTACTTCGTCTCGTACTACGACTACTACCAGCCCGAGGCGTACGTACCGCAGTCGGACACCTACATCGAGAAGGACTCCTCGATCAACGAGGAGGTGGAGCGGCTGCGCCACTCCGCGACCAATTCCCTCCTCACCCGGCGCGACGTCATCGTCGTCGCCTCCGTGTCCTGCATCTACGGCCTCGGCACCCCGCAGGAGTACGTGGACCGGATGGTCCCCCTCAAGGTCGGCGAGGAGATGGACCGGGACCAGCTCCTGCGCCGCTTCGTCGACATCCAGTACACCCGCAACGACGTGGCCTTCACCCGGGGCACCTTCCGGGTGCGCGGCGACACGATCGAGATCTTCCCGGTCTACGAGGAACTGGCCGTCCGCATCGAGATGTTCGGCGACGAGATCGAGGCCCTGTCCACCCTGCACCCGCTGACCGGCGAGGTGATCAGCGAGGACCGCGAGCTCTACGTCTTCCCCGCCAGCCACTACGTCGCCGGCCCCGAGCGCATGGAGAAGGCGGTCCGCGGCATCGAGGCCGAGCTCGCCGAGCGCCTCGCCGAGCTGGAGAAGCAGGGCAAGATGCTGGAGGCGCAGCGCCTGCGCATGCGCACCACCTACGACCTGGAGATGATGCGCCAGATCGGCTCCTGCTCCGGCATCGAGAACTACTCGCTGCACATGGACGACCGGGAGCGCGGCTCCGCCCCGAACACCCTCATCGACTACTTCCCCGAGGACTTCCTCCTCGTCATCGACGAGTCGCACGTCACCGTGCCCCAGATCGGCGCGATGTACGAGGGAGACGCCTCCCGCAAGCGGACCCTCGTCGACCACGGCTTCCGGCTCCCGTCGGCCCTCGACAACCGGCCGCTGAAGTGGGAGGAGTTCCAGGAGCGGATCGGTCAGACCGTCTACCTGTCGGCCACTCCGGGGAAGTACGAGCTCTCGCGCGGCGACGGCTTCGTCGAGCAGATCATCCGCCCCACCGGTCTCATCGACCCGGAGGTCGTGGTCAAGCCCACCGAGGGGCAGATCGACGACCTGGTGCACGAGATCCGGCAGCGGGTGGAGAAGGACGAGCGGGTCCTGGTCACCACCCTCACGAAGAAGATGGCCGAGGACCTCACCGACTACTTCCTGGAGCTCGGCATCCAGGTCCGCTACCTGCACAGCGACGTGGACACCCTGCGCCGCATCGAGCTGCTGCGCGAGCTGCGGGCCGGCGAGTACGACGTCCTGGTCGGCATCAACCTGCTCCGCGAAGGCCTCGACCTGCCCGAGGTGTCGCTGGTTGCCATCCTCGACGCCGACAAGCAGGGCTTCCTGCGGTCGGGGACCTCGCTGATCCAGACCATCGGCCGCGCGGCGCGCAACGTCTCCGGCCAGGTCCACATGTACGCGGACAGCATCACCCCGGCGATGGCCCAGGCGATCGACGAGACGAACCGGCGCCGCGAGAAGCAGGTCGCCTACAACACGGCCCACGGGATCGACCCCCAGCCGCTGCGCAAGAAGATCAACGACATCGTGGCCACGATCGCCCGCGAGGAGCTCGACACCGAGGAGCTCCTCGGCACCGGCTACCGGCAGACGAAGGACGGCAAGGCCCTCAAGGCGCCCGTCCCGGCACTGGGCGGCAAGGCGGCGCCCGTCTCGGGCGGCAAGGCCGGGGCCAAGGGCGCCAAGGGAGCGAAGGTTCCCATGGCCGCGACCGACCGTCCCGCCGCCGAACTGGCCGCACTCATCGAGCAGATGACCGAACGGATGCGGGGCGCTGCCGCGGAGCTGCAGTTCGAGGTCGCGGCCCGGATCCGGGACGAGGTCGGCGAGCTGAAGAAGGAGCTGCGACAGATGAAGGAAGCGGGCCTCGCCTGACCCGGAGGCGGTCAGTAGGGTTGGCACCAGCCGCAGGTACATGCTGCGCACCCCCATCGGGGGAGGGCTATGGAGAGGGGACAGCGCGTGACGGTCAACATGACCAAGGGTCAGGCCATCAATCTGCAGAAGGCGGACGGAGGCACGCTGACCGCGGTCCGGATGGGCCTCGGCTGGCAGGCGGCCAAGCGCCGGGGGCTGTTCGGCTCGCGGACCCGGGAGATCGACCTCGACGCCTCGGCGGTGCTCTTCGCCGACAAGCAGCCCGTCGACGTCGTCTTCTTCCGGCACCTGCAGAGCGACGACGGCTCGGTCAAGCACACCGGTGACAACCTCGTCGGCGGTGTCGGCCAGGGCGGGGACGACGAGTCGATCCTCGTCGACCTGCAGCGCGTGCCGGTGCACATCGACCAGATCGTCTTCACGGTGAACTCCTTCACCGGCCAGACGTTCCAGGAGGTGGAGAACGCCTTCTGCCGCATCGTCGACGAGACCAACGGCCAGGAGCTGGCCCGCTACACGCTGGACGGTGGCGGCCAGTACACCGCTCAGATCATGGCGAAGGTGTCGCGCGTCGGCACCGGCTGGCAGATGACGGCCCTCGGGAACCCGGCCAACGGTCGTACCTTCCAGGACCTGATGCCGGCGATCCTGCCGCACCTGTAAGCAGGACCGGCAGCTCGGCAGAGCAGTACAGCACGGCAGAACACAGCACGGCAGAGCAGCACAGCACAGCAGGACCGGGCACGATCGAGGGCCCGGCGGAAGAACGGGTACGGGGGAGGGGCTGCACGATGACGGCCGAACTGGTCCGGGGGCAGAACCACCCCCTGTCCCGGAGCCGGGTGGAGATCAGGGTCTCGGCGGGCACGCCCGTGCTCGCCCTGGCCCACCTCGGCGACGACACGGGCCGGCTCGCCGGCCCCGGTGCGGTCGCCCACCCGGGCGCCCGCACCCTCCCCGGGCTCGAAGTGCCCGGGGAGGCCTCCGGGCAGCACCGCATGGTGGTCGACCTCGACGCGGTCGCACCGGCCGTCCACCGTGTCGGCCTGGTCCTGGTTCTGCCGCCCGGCGGCCCGGGGAACTTCGGAGCGGTCCCCGCCTCCTACGTGTCCGTGGCCGACCCGGAGGGCGCGGAGCTCGCCGGGTACACGCTGACCGGACTGGAGTCGGAGACCGCCGTCGTGGCCCTGGAGCTGTACCGGCGCCAGGGCGCCTGGAAGGTGCGCGCCGTCGGCCAGGGGTACGCCGCCGGCCTCGGCGCGCTCCTGACCGACGCCGGGCTGTCCGCTGCGGCCGCGACGGAACTGGCCGCCGCCGCCCTGGGCACGGCTCCGGCCGCCGGGGACGTCACCCTCGCCGCCCTGCCCGGCGGTCCGGCACCGACCGTCCCGCGCGGGCTCCGGGCCCCCGCTCCGACCCAGGCCTCGGCACCGGCCCCGCAGGACGTGCCGCCCGCGCAGGCCGCCCCCACGCCTCCGGAGCCGGTCGTCCCGGTCTCCGGAGCCCCGTACGCCGGTACTCCGGGCCCCCTGCCCGCTCAGGGCGCCGACACCGCGGGCGGCCCGCCCACCATCAGCTACGCCCACCCGCGCCGCCGCACCAGCACCGAGTCGCCCGAGCCCGGGCCGGGCCCGGCCGCGCCGCCGCGGCCCGGGGAACCGCCCCGGCCCGTCGCCGGGGACGCGAGCGGCTGGTCCATGGACGAGCGGCTCTACAACCAGGTCTGGGGGATGTTCGAGGACCTGGCCCGCGCCGTCGCCGCCTACCGCGGAGCCGTCGAGTTCGCCGACTCCCGGATGGACCGCGAGCTCGACGAGGCGCTGTCCGACCCCCGCCACCGGCTCGGCGGCTCCGGAAACGCCGCCCGGGACACCGCCCGGGCCCGCCGCGAGGAACTGGTCGCGCGGGCGCAGGAAGTCCTCGACCGGGACCTGGTCCAGCTCACCGCCGAGTCCGAGGTGGTCGAGCCCGCGCTGCCCGCGGCGTACGCGCGCTGGGACAACCCGGTCTGGCAGGCGCACTCCGTGCCCGCCGAGGCCCCCCTCGCCCTGCGCCTGGGCGACCTCCACCTGCCCGAGCGGCCCGACCTGCGCATCCCCATGCTGGTCCGGGTCCCGCTGGAGCGCGGCCTGTGGATCGACAACGGCCGCACCGGCTCCGAGGCGGCCATGGCGATGGACACCGACCGGCTGCGCCGGGCCGCCATGGACATGGCCGTCGCGCACGCGGCGCGGATGCTGGCCGCCCACCCCGCCGACCGGTTCGCCGTCCACGTCATCGACGCGGCCGGCGCCGGAGCCGCCTCGCTGGCCCCGCTGGTGCGCGCCGGGGTGCTGGCCGGAGCGCCCGCCGCCGGGGCCGCGGGGGTCGGCGAGACCCTGGAGCGGCTGACCCGCCGGGTGGACCTCGTACAGATGGCGGTGCGGGCCGGGGCTCCCGAGGACCTGCCGCCCGATGTGGACACCTGCGACCAGCTGCTGATCGTGCACGACTTCCCGCACGGCTTCGACGACCGGGCCGTCACCCGTTTGCGCTACCTCGCCGACGAGGGTCCGGCGGTCGGCGTGCACCTCCTGATGGTTGCGGACCGTGACGAGGCCTCGGCCTACGGGCCGCTGCTGGATCCGCTGTGGCGCTCGCTGATGCGACTGTCGCCCGTACCGGACAACCACCTCGCCGACCCCTGGGTCCACCACGCCTGGATCTTCGAGCCGGACCTGCCCCCGCAGGGCAGCCGGGTCCTCGACCAGGCACTGGAGCGAGTGGCGGCGGCCCGGGGCGGCGCGCGGTAGCGGCGACCGGGCCGTCCGCCGCCCGCCCGGATGACCGACTGCTGACCAGTTCTTGGGATCCCCTTTACCTTACGGGCCCACCACGGGTACCCTGGTGAGCGCGGAGGGGAGTATTCCTGCTTTCCTGCTACGGCGTGCCCGTCAATACGGACTGCAATCGGTCCCGGGGCGCCGGCCCGTGGCCTCCTGGCCGTCCGGGTGGAAGAGACCTCCGGCAGCGATGACGCTGACAAGTTCTGAGCCATCTGCCGGAGGCGTGTTCACAGTGGACGTTTCGTTGACCCTATGGGTGCTGACCATTCTTGGTCTGGGCATCCTCATCGGTGCCGATTTCTTCATCGGCCGCAAGCCGCACGACGTCTCCATGAAGGAGGCGGGCATCTGGACGGTCGTCTGGATCGTCCTCGCGGTGCTCTTCGGCCTCGGCCTGCTGGCGTTCGGGCACGGCCAGGCCTCGCAGGAGTTCTTCGCCGGCTTCATCACCGAGAAGTCCCTGAGCGTGGACAACCTCTTCGTCTTCGTTCTGATCATGGCGAAGTTCGCGGTCCCCTCGCAGCTCCAGCAGCGCGTGCTGCTGATCGGCGTGCTGATCGCCCTGGTCCTGCGCGCCATCTTCATCGCCGCCGGCGCCGCGATCATCACCAACTTCTCGTGGGTCTTCTACATCTTCGGCGCGTTCCTCATCTACACCGCGTGGAAGCTGATCCAGGAAGCCCGCAAGGACGAGGAGGAAGAGGAGTTCGAGGAGAACCGCCTCCTGAAGTCCATCGAGAAGAAGTTCGGCGTCTCCGACCGCTACCACGGCACGAAGCTCTTCATCCGGAACAACGGCAAGCGCGTCCTGACCCCGCTGATGGTCGTCATGCTCGCCATCGGCACCACCGACGTGCTGTTCGCCCTGGACTCGATCCCCGCGATCTTCGGCCTCACCCAGGACCCGTACATCGTCTTCACCGCCAACGCCTTCGCGCTGATGGGTCTGCGCCAGCTGTACTTCCTGATCGGCGGCCTGCTCAAGAAGCTGGTCCACCTCAGCTATGGCCTCTCCGTCATCCTCGGCTTCATCGGCATCAAGCTCGTTCTGCACGCCCTGCACGAGTCGGGCCTGCACGTCCCGCAGATCTCCATCCCGCTCTCCCTGGGTGTCATCTGCGGTGTCCTCGTGATCACCACGATCACCAGCCTGATCGCCTCCAAGAAGCAGGCCGAGGCCGAGGCCGCCGCCGGCCCGGAGCGCATCGACGCCTGAGCCGGGGCCGTCGGGCCGTCGCCGCGCGACCGGGGTGGCCCGGGCCTAGGCTGAGCATGTTGCCCTGGCCGTCGTACGACAGGAGGCCCTGCGATGAGGCCGAACCGTATGCGCATGCGCAGGGCCTGCGTGGCCGTCTCGGCCGCAGGCGCACTCCTGGCCCCGGTCGCCGCGGGCACCGCGTACGGGGCCACCGCCCCGGCGCGGTCCGTGTCCGCCGCTCCGTCCCCGGACGGCGACACGGAGTTCCCGCAGCTCACCCCGGCCGTCGCGGCCCGGCTGGACACGGCCGTGCGCCAGGTCATGGAGGAGGCCCAGGTCCCCGGCGTGACCGTGGGCCTGTGGGCCCCCGGCAAGGGCAGCTACGTGCGGTCCTTCGGCGTGGCCGACAAGGCGACCGGCGCGCCCATGACGCCCGATCTCGGGGTGCGCATCGGCAGCGAGACCAAGACGTTCACGGTCACGGCCCTCCTCCAACTCGTCGACCAGGGCAAACTCGCCCTCGACGACACCATCGGGAAGTACATCCCCGGCGTGCCCAACGGGGACCGCATCACCCTGCGCGAGCTGGCGGGCATGCGCAGCGGGCTCTTCAACTACAGCGAGGACCCGGGCTTCGACGCGAAGATCACCTCCACCTTCACGCCGCAGCAGTTGCTCGACATCTCCTTCAAGCATCCGGTGAACTTCGCGCCGGGCGCGAAGTTCGAGTACTCCAACACCAACCTGATCCTGCTCGGCCTGCTGGTGGAGAAGATCACCGGCCGGCCGATCCAGGAGGTCATCGGGCAGGACGTGGTCAGGCCCGCCGGGCTGAGCAGCCGCACGCTCTTCCCGACCGGGACGGAATTCCCCGAGCCGCACGCGCACGGCTACACCACCGATCTGCCCGGCGGCGAGCTCGTGGACGCGACCGACCTCAACCCGTCCTGGGCCTGGGCCGCCGGAGCGATGGTCTCCGAGCTCCAGGATCTGCGCAGCTGGGCGAAGACCCTCGCGACCGGGACGCTGCTGACCCCCGCGACCCAGGCCGAGCGCCTGAAGACCCAGCCGATCGGCATCATCCCCGGCGCCGGCTACGGGCTCGGCATCTTCGACGTCCAGGGCTGGATCGGCCACAACGGCTCGTTGCCCGGGTACGAGACGCTGACCGTCTACCTGCCGGAGGAGCAGGCCACGATGGTCATCCTCCTCAACACCGACGACCTGCACGAGGGCCAGGAGCCCAGCACGCTCTTCGGAGAGGCCGTCACCAGCATCGTGACGCCCGACCACGTGTACCCCGGCCACAAGCCGGTCCTGCCCAACAAGGGCTGAGCGGCTGCCCGGTCACACGGGGGCGGTCGCTTCGGCCGCCCCCTTCCCGTTCGCCCCCTTCCCTGCCGCACCCTTCCCTGCGTCCGCGCACGCGCCCGTCCGCTGCCGGACGACCGCCGGGTTGGTCTCCGGCAGCAGCGCGAAGCAGGCCAGCGAGACAAGGGCGATCGCCGTCAGGTACACGGCGACGGCCCACGGCGGGCCGGAGCC
The DNA here is from genome assembly GCF_040612195.1 of Streptomyces sp. NPDC006450. Taxonomy (NCBI): domain Bacteria; kingdom Bacillati; phylum Actinomycetota; class Actinomycetes; order Kitasatosporales; family Streptomycetaceae; genus Streptomyces; species Streptomyces sp. NPDC006450. The sequence goes on from NZ_JBEXPT010000052.1 coordinate 24,894, forward strand.
CTCCGCCAGGGCCGTCGCCGCGATCGGAGTCAGCGCACCGCCCAGCACCCCGCCCAGGTTGTAGCCGACGGCCGCGCCGGTGCAGCGGATCCGCGGGGCGTACAGCTCGGGCAGGTACGCGCCCACCACCGCGAACATCGTCACCATGCCGAGCAGGGCGCCGAACAGGCCCACGGTCATCAGCAGCGGGTCCGCGGTGCGCAGCAGCGCCACGAAGGGGAACATCCACAGCGCCGACGCCGTGCAGCCCGCCAGGCACAGCGGGCGCCGCCCGTAGCGGTCGCCGAGCACCGCGACCACCGGAGTGGCCACTCCCTTGAGGGCGACGGCGACCATGATGCAGGCCAGCATCACGGAGCGGTGCACGCCCAGCTGCTCGGTGGCGTACGCGAGGGACCAGGTGGTGACCGCGTAGAAGACGGCGTAGCCCACGGCCAGTGCCCCGCCGGTCAGCAGGAGCAGGCGCCAGTGGCCCCGCAGGACCTCGGCCAGCGGGGCTTCCGCCCGGCGGCCGGTCCCGGCCAGGGCACGGAACTGCGGGGTCTCCTCCACCGAGCGGCGCAGCCACAGCCCGGTGAGGGCGAGCAGCCCCGCCACCCAGAACGGCACCCGCCAGCCCCACGCGGCGAACTGCCCGTCGGACAGCGTGCTCGACAGGGTCAGCATCAGGCCGTTGGCCAGCAGGAACCCCACGGCCGGACCCATCTGCGGGAAGCTCGACCACAGTCCGCGCCGCCCCTCGGGGGCGTGCTCCGAGGTCAGCAGCACCGCGCCGCCCCACTCCCCGCCGAGGCCCAGGCCCTGGAGGAAGCGCAGCAGGACCAGCAGGATCGGCGCGGCCATCCCGATGGAGGCGTACGAGGGCACGCAGCCCACCGCCACCGTGGCCAGGCCGGTGAGCAGCAGGGAGGCGAGCAGCACCGGGCGGCGGCCGTACCGGTCGCCGACGTGGCCGAAGACGGCGGAGCCGAGGGGGCGGGCGAGGAAGCCGACGCCGAAGGTGCCGAAGGCGGCGAGGGTCCCGGCGAGCGGGGAGAAGGAGGGGAAGAAGAGCGGGCCGAGCACCAGGGCGGCGGCGGTGCCGTAGACGAAGAAGTCGTAGAACTCGATGGCGGTGCCGACGAGGGAGGCCGAGGCGAGCCGGAGCATCGAGGGGGAGGAGGGGGGCGGGGATGCGGCGGCCGCCGGCCCGGCCTGGGCCGGGTGGAGGGGGGCGGGGGAGGGGTCCTGTTGCATGGTGCAGCAATTACCCCGCCCCGCCCCCTCAGGACGTGCGTTCGGTCATCAATGACCGGAAGGGGGTGCGGTCCGGCGTGAGGTTGACGGGCCGGAGCCCCCTCCGGCGCCCGCTACCAGCCGCGCTCGCGCCATTCGGCCAGGTGGGGGCGCTCGGCGCCGAGCGTGGTGTCGTTGCCGTGGCCGGGGTAGACCCAGGTCTCGTCGGGCAGCCGGTCGAAGAGCTTGTGCTCCACGTCGTCGACGAGCTGGGCGAAGGCCTTCGGGTCGCCCCAGGTGTTGCCGACGCCGCCCGGGAAGAGGCAGTCGCCGGTGAACACGTGCGGGTGGCCGTGCGGGTCGTCGTAGATCAGCGCGATCGAGCCGGGGGTGTGGCCGACCAGGTGGCGGGCGGTCAGCGTGACCCGTCCGACGGTGATCGTGTCCCCGTCCTCGACGAGCACGTCGGTGACGACCGGGATGCCCTCCGCGTCGTGGGCGCCCGCGTACGTCCGCGCGCCGGTCGCCTCGACCACGTCCGCCAGCGCACCCCAGTGGTCGCCGTGCCGGTGCGTGGTGACCACGGAGGCGATGCCGCCGTCGCCGATCAGGCCGATCAGGGTCTGCGGCTCGGCGGCCGCGTCGATCAGCAGCTGCTCGTCGGTGGCCCGGCAGCGCAGCAGGTAGGCGTTGTTGTTCATCCCGCCCACCGCGACTTTGGAAATCATCAGGTCCGAGAGTTCGTGCACGTCGGCCGGACCGCCGACCTTGACCGCTCCGCTGTACGTCATGAACCGATCCTAGAGCGGAGGGAGGGCCGGCAGGGGTCCGCCCTCGGTGGTCAGTGAGGCTCCCTTGTCCGCGCGGCCGGCCAGCCAGCCCAGGAGCGCGGCGGCGGTGCCCTTGACGGTGACGGCCGGGTCGCCGGCGGAGCCGGTCCGCCACTGGCGCCCGTCGGCGGCGGCCAGGGCGGTGGGCGGCACCTCGGGGCGGCCCGACCAGCGATCGGCCAGGAACTCGATCTCCCGTCCGGTGAACTCCTGCGGCAGGTCGGAGAGCTCGTAGCCGATGTTCAGGTCGACGTGGTGCAGCTCGACCTCGATGAGGCGGCGGAAGGGCACCCGGGCCGCCGTGTCGGTGATCCCGTTGCGGAGCTCCACGGTGCGGGTCCAGTCCTGCGGGCGCTCGGCGACGGCCTGCCAGCGGTCCGCGGAATGCCTGACGTCCTCGAGCTGTTCCAGCAGAGGACGCCCGGCATCACGTTCGATGTCGGACTCCCGGGAGCTGGCGCTCTCGTACATCGGGCGGCCCTCGAAGACCTCGACCAGGGCGTCCGCGTTCCGGGCCAGGTGGGCCAGGACGTGGCCCCGGGTCCAGCCGGGGAGATGTGACTCTTCGGCCAGGGAAGCGTTGTCCAGCTTCGCGACCGCGGTCAGCAGCCGATCGGTGGCCTCACGTACGGAGCGCAGGTCGTGCGCATGATCCATCATGCGGCCGAGCCTAGTGGCTGAGGGGCCCTCGCCACACGATCGGGTGAAGAGGGCTGCGGAGTGCCTAAAATCGAATGCACGTGCTATACGCTCGGAGTCCAGTCTCCCACTCCACTGCAGAGGCGCCCCCCAATACCCTGGGACGGGGGCCAGTGCCCCCGCTCTCTCAAGAAAGGTGCGGACCGGCGTGACCGACCGTCTCATCGTTCGTGGCGCTCGCGAGCACAACCTCAAGAACGTCTCTCTTGACCTGCCGCGCGACTCGCTCATCGTCTTCACCGGACTCTCCGGGTCGGGCAAGTCCTCCCTGGCCTTCGACACGATCTTCGCCGAGGGCCAGCGCCGCTACGTCGAGTCGCTGTCCTCCTACGCCCGCCAGTTCCTCGGGCAGATGGACAAGCCCGACGTCGACTTCATCGAGGGCCTCTCCCCGGCCGTCTCCATCGACCAGAAGTCCACCTCGCGCAACCCGCGCTCGACCGTCGGCACCATCACCGAGGTCTACGACTACCTCCGCCTGCTCTTCGCGCGCATCGGCAAGCCCCACTGCCCCGAGTGCCGCCGGCCGATCTCGCGGCAGTCGCCGCAGGCGATCGTCGACAAGGTGCTCGCCCTGCCCGAGGGCAGCCGATTCCAGGTGCTCTCGCCGCTGGTGCGCGAGCGCAAGGGCGAGTTCGTCGACCTCTTCGCCGACCTCCAGACCAAGGGCTACAGCCGGGCCCGGGTGGACGGGGAGACGATCCAGCTCTCCGAACCGCCCACGCTGAAGAAGCAGGAGAAGCACACCATCGAGGTGGTCATCGACCGCCTCACCGTCAAGGACAGCGCCAAGCGCCGGCTGACGGACTCCGTGGAGACCGCCCTCGGGCTGTCCGGCGGCATGGTGATCCTGGACTTCGTCGACCTCGCGGAGGACGACCCCGAGCGTGAGCGGATGTATTCCGAGCACCTCTACTGCCCGTACGACGACCTCTCCTTCGAGGAGCTGGAGCCGCGCTCCTTCTCCTTCAACTCGCCCTTCGGCGCCTGCCCCGAGTGCACCGGCATCGGTACGCGCATGGAGGTGGACCCGGACCTGATCGTCCCGGACGAGGACAAGTCCCTGGACGAGGGCGCGGTCTCCCCGTGGTCGCTCGGCCACACCAAGGACTACTTCCAGCGGCTGGTCGGCGCGCTCGCCACGGAGCTCGGCTTCCGCACCGACATCGCGTGGGCCGGGCTGCCGCTGCGGGCGAAGAAGGCCCTGCTGTACGGCCACAAGACGCAGATCGAGGTCCGCTACCGCAACCGGTACGGCCGCGAGCGGGCCTACACCACGGCCTTCGAGGGCGCGGTGCCCTTCGTGAAGCGGCGCCACTCGGAATCCGAGAGCGACGCCAGCCGCGAGCGCTTCGAGGGCTACATGCGCGAGGTGCCGTGCCCCACCTGCCAGGGCACCCGGCTCAAGCCGATCGTGCTCGCGGTGACGGTGATGGACCGCTCGATCGCGGACGTCGCCGCGATGTCGATCAGCGAGTGCGCGGACTTCCTCGGGCGCCTCAAGCTCGACGCCCGCGACAAGAAGATCGCCGAGCGGGTCCTCAAGGAGGTCAACGAGCGGCTCCGCTTCCTCGTCGACGTCGGCCTGGACTACCTCTCGCTCAACCGCGCCGCCGGCACCCTCTCGGGCGGCGAGGCCCAGCGCATCCGCCTCGCCACGCAGATCGGCTCCGGCCTGGTGGGCGTGCTGTACGTGCTGGACGAGCCCTCCATCGGCCTGCACCAGCGGGACAACCACCGCCTGATCGAGACCCTCGTACGGCTGCGGGACATGGGCAACACGCTCATCGTCGTCGAGCACGACGAGGACACCATCAAGGTGGCGGACTGGGTCGTGGACATCGGCCCCGGCGCCGGCGAGCACGGCGGCAAGGTCGTGCACAGCGGCTCGCTGAAGGAACTGCTGAAGAACCCCGAGTCGATCACCGGCCAGTACCTGTCCGGCAAGCGGTCCATCCCGCTTCCGGACGTACGCCGTCCCGTGGACCCGTCGCGCAAGCTCACGGTCCACGGCGCCAAGGAGAACAACCTGCGGGACATCGACGTGTCCTTCCCGCTGGGCGTGCTCACGGCGGTGACGGGCGTATCGGGCTCCGGCAAGTCGACGCTGGTCAACGACATCCTGTACACGCACCTCGCCCGCGAGCTCAACGGTGCGCGTTCGGTACCGGGGCGGCACACGCGGGTGGACGGCGACGACCTCGTCGACAAGGTCGTGCACGTGGACCAGTCGCCGATCGGCCGGACCCCCCGGTCCAACCCGGCCACGTACACCGGTGTCTTCGACCACGTCCGCAAGCTCTTCGCCGAGACGATGGAGGCGAAGGTGCGCGGCTATCTGCCGGGCCGCTTCTCCTTCAACGTGAAGGGCGGCCGCTGCGAGAACTGCTCCGGCGACGGCACGATCAAGATCGAGATGAACTTCCTGCCGGACGTGTACGTCCCGTGCGAGGTCTGCCACGGCGACCGCTACAACCGGGAGACGCTGGAGGTCCACTACAAGGGCAAGTCCATCGCCGAGGTCCTGAACATGCCGATCGAGGAGGCCTCGACGTTCTTCGAGGCCGTTCCCACGATCTCGCGCCACCTGAAGACGCTGAACGAGGTGGGGCTCGGATACGTCCGCCTCGGCCAGTCGGCGCCGACGCTCTCGGGCGGTGAGGCGCAGCGCGTGAAGCTGGCCTCGGAGCTCCAGAAGCGGTCGACGGGGCGCACGGTGTACGTGCTGGACGAGCCGACGACGGGTCTGCACTTCGAGGACATCTCGAAGCTGATCAAGGTGCTGTCGGGGCTCGTGGACAAGGGCAACACGGTGATCGTCATCGAGCACAACCTCGATGTCGTCAAGACCGCGGACTGGGTCGTGGACATGGGCCCCGAGGGCGGGTACGGAGGCGGCCTCGTCGTCGCCGAGGGCACCCCGGAGGAGGTCGCCTCGGTGGGAGCGAGCCACACGGGCAAGTTCCTGAGGGACATCCTGGGCGCGGACCGCATCTCCGACGCGGCCTCCGAGCCGGTCGCCGCGCCGGTGAAGAAGAAGGCGGCGCCGCGCAAGAAGGCGGCGGCCGCTGCCCCCGCGAAGAAGGCGGCGGCCCCGGCTCCCGCGAAGAAGGCCACACGGGCCCGCAAGGCGTAGCCGCGGTCGGGCGGTGCGGGTTCGTCCCCCCGCGCCGCCGTCGCCGGGGACCAGCCCCGGACCCCCGCGCCGCGCACGCCGGCGGGGCCGGGGTTCGGTCGGCGCCTGCCCAGCCGCACGCCCGGCCGGGTGGCTACGCGGCGATGCCGATGGTGTGGCCCGAGGTCGACGGGTCGGACAGGGTGGCCAGGAGGGCGTCCGCGACGTCCGCCCGGGCGATCACCTTGCCGCCCGGGACATTGGCGTCGACCACGCGCCGGTACGTCCCCGTGTACGGCCGGTTCAGCAGCCGCGGCGGCCGGATCACCGTCCACTGCGTACCGCTCGCGGCGATCTCCGCCTCCATGACCGTGAGGTCCGCGTACACGTCGCGCAGCGCCCTGCGCAGCAGCGGGTAGACGACCACCCGGGTGAGCGCCCCGTCCTGCGGCGGGACCGGGCCCACCGGGGCGGCGCTGACCGCCGACAGGCGGCTCACCCCGGCCCGGTCCATCGCAGCGACGATCGACCGCAGGGCAGGCCCCGCCACCGGGGTGAGCCTGGCCTGCTTGTTGTTCGTCGGGCCGAGCGCGGAGACCACCGCCTCCTGCCCCTCCAGCACGGACACGAGCGCGTCCTGGTCGGACAGGTCGCGCACCACCGCCACCCGCAGCCGTTCGTGCGCCGATACGTCCAGCCGCGCCGGGTCGCGGACGACCGCCGTCACCTCGTGACCCGCTGCGAGTGCCTGCCGGACCACCTCGTGGCCGACCCCGCCCGTGGCTCCGAACACCGTGAGTTTCATCCTGGCCCCCGCATTCATGTGACGCATGACGTGTGGCGTATGACGTGTGGCGTATGACCGAGAAGGGGATGGGTGAGTACTCACTCACCCCCACTTCCGTTATGGTGAGTGAATGCTCACCCCAAAGTCAAGCAGGTCCACTCCGGACCGCTTGCTCGATGCCGCCGAGACCCTGATGCGCACCACCGGCCTGGCCAACGCCACCACGAAGGCCATCGCCCGTGAGGCGGGCTGCTCGGAGGCCGCGCTCTACAAGTACTTCGCGAACAAGGAAGAGCTGTTCGTCCGCGTCCTGATGGAGCGCCGCCCCAATGCCGGGGCGATGATGGCGGCGCTGACCAGCGACCCGGGGGACCAGCCGGTCGAGGAGCGGTTGACCGAGATCGCCCGCTACGCCTCGCTCTTCTACGCCGAAGCCATGCCGATGTCCGGCTCGCTCTTCGCCGATCCCGTCCTGCTCACCCGCCACCGCGAAGGCGTGCGGAGCATCGGCGCGGGTCCGCACGTGGTGCTGGAGGCCCTCACCGGCCATCTGTTCCGCGAGCTCGAACGCGGCCGGCTGCGCCCCGACGCCGACCCGGCCGCCGCCGCCGCGCTGTTGCTCGGCGCCTGCTTCCAGCGGGCCTTCTTCCTGCACTTCTCGGGTCCCGACACCGTCGGGCCGGTGGAGGAGTTCGCCCCCGCGGTGGCCGCTACGGTGTGGGCCGCGCTCCGCTGAGCTCGGCGGCGTACGGGGGCTCCGCGCCCGCCCGGGTGCAGGTCAGCGCGGCCGCCGCGGCGGCGTAGGACAGCACCTCGGGCCAGTCCACCGGCCCCGGGCGCTCCGAGCCGGCCGCGAGCCTGTGCAGCAGGGCCGCGTTCACGGTGTCGCCCGCGCCGATGGTGTCCACCACCGCGACCCGGTGTGCGGGCACCGAGTGCTCCGCGCCCTCCCGCGTCCACACCGTCAGGCCGCCCGCGCCCCGGGTGAGCACCACCGCCGAAGGCCCGGCCGCCAGCCAGTCGCCGGCACGGCCGCCCAGCCACGCCGCGTCCTCCTCCGACAGCTTCAGCACGCCGACGTGCGGCAGCCAGGACAGGAAGCGGGCCCGGTAGGCCGCCGGGTCGGCGATCAGCGCCGGGCGGATGTTGGGGTCGAGCAGGGTCAGCAGCCCGCGCCCGGACTCCCGGCGCAGCAGGGTCTCGTAGGCACTGGCCCCCGGCTCCAGCACCAGCGAGCAGGTGCCGAGCGCGAGGGCCCGTACCCCCTCGGGGAGCGCGGGCGGCAGCCGGAACAGCCGGTCGGCCGTGCCCTCGACGTAGAAGCCGTACGCCGCCGAGCCGTCAGGGGCCAGCGAGGGCACCGCCAGCGTGGTCGGCTCCGGTCCGCGCTGGACCAGCGAGAGGTCCACCCCGGCCGCCCGCAGCCCGTCGAGCAGCGAGGCGCCGAAGCCGTCCGTCGAGATCCGGGAGCAGAAGGCCGTCCGGACGCCGAGCCGGCCCAGCGCGAGCGCGGTGTTGTACGGTCCGCCGCCCGGCCGCGGCAGCAGGGCGCCGGGCGGCTGTGCGACGGGCACCAGGTCGATCAGGGCTTCTCCACCGACGACGATCACGCGGGGGAAGGTATCCCATCGGGCGCGGGTATCGTCGGGTGGGCCCGCCGGGGCCCGGCCGGACCGATCACGGCCCAGCCGCATCCCCGCGCCGTCCCCACGCCGCCCTCACTCCGGGAGAACCGCATGTCCGCCTCGCAGTCCGCCGCCCGCCGTACCGTCCTCAAGGGCGCAGCCGCGATCGTCGGAGCCGTCGGCGGAGGTGCCGCGCTCACGGCCTGCTCCACCGAGACCAACAGCGGCTCCGGCTCTCCGGCGGTCCCCGTCGAACCCGTCGAGCTGGGTGCGGCGGCGGAGGTGCCGGTCGGCGGCGCGAAGCTGTTCCGGGAGAAGAAGCTCGTGGTCAGCTGCGCGGAGGCGGGCCAGTACAAGGCCTTCAGCGCCCAGTGCACCCACTCCGGATGCGTCCTGGACAAGATCGTCGAGGGAGAGGGCAACTGCCCCTGCCACGGCAGCCGCTTCGACGTGACCACGGGCAAGGTGCTGCGCGGGCCCGCGACCGACCCGCTGCCGGAGGTCCCGGTGAAGGTCGAGGCCGGCAAGCTCGTCGCGGGCTGACCGGCGCCGCGGCCGGCGGCCGGCCCCGGGTCATTCCCAGTCCCAGCCGATGCCCAGGATCCCGCGCCGCACCCCCTGCTCCACCAGGTGCACGGCCCGGTGCGGTCCGCTCGGGTTCAGGTCCGAGAGCCGCCCGCGCGGCGCGTCCGGCCCGCTGCGCGTGAAGCGGCGGCAGCGCACCGGCAGCGCCGCCTCGTCGAAACGGACCTGGAGCACGTACTGCCCGCCGGTGTAGCTGAAGCCGCGCACGTACTCGGTGCTGCGGCCGGCGGTGCCGTCCTCGAAGCCGTAGCCGAAGACGTAGGTGTCCCCGGCGCGCAGCCGGGCGTCGAAGAGCAGCTCGGCGACGACCAGCTCCGCTTCGGGGTGGCGGCGGATCCGCCCGGTCCGGCAGTTCTCGTCGGCCCGGACCCGGATCCGCTCCGGATCGCAGCCCGGATCGCCGTGGTGGACCGCGATGTACCGGTCGACCCCGTCGCGGTGGGCCCGTACGACATGCTGCGACTCGCGGCCGAGCAGCTGCCCGGCGGGCCCGATCCGCACCCGCTCGTGGTGGCCGACGGTGTGCAGGCCGCCGTCGGCGGGCAGCTCCATACCGGCCAGCAGCGCCTCCACGGCCGCGCCCACGCTGAACAGCGCCCGGTACGAACGCGCGGGCGGCCGGGCCGTCCCCGGGGCGGGATCCGGCGCCGCCAGCAGCCGCAGCAGGGCGCCCTCGGGCAGTTCCAGGATCTGCTCCAGGGCCCGTACGGCCTTCAGGGACTCGGGGCGGCCCGGCCGCCGGGCGCCCTGCTGCCAATAACTGAGGCTGGTCACCCCGAGCTTGATGCCACGGGCGGCGAGCCGGTGCTGTACCCGGTGCAGGGGCAGGCCGCGGGCGGTGAGCGCGGCGCGGAGCGCGAGGTGGAAGGGGCCGTCGCGCAGCAGGTGCGGCAGGTCGCGGGCATTCTCCGGGCGGGCATTCTCCGGGCGGGCGGCGTCCGCCCGGGAGGTGTCGGGGCGTGCGGTGTCCGAAGGGGAGCCGTCCGAAAGGGAGCCGTCCGGCGGGGGACCGGCACTGGCCGAGAAGGGGCCGTTCACGCTCGACCGCATGGCGGCTCCTCCTGTGAACGTTCACGCGACGGGGTGCGGGCGGTCCGGCGGGTGACGCCCGCGATCCCTGTGGCTCCAGGTGGGGTGACGGCGGCCGTTCACACTCCCGCCCCACCGTTCACACCGCGATGTCACGCCGTATTGAAGCGTGTTGACCTGTTCCCGACAACACCCCGATGCTCGTCCACAGCGTCCGGACGCGCTCCTCCACCCCCACTCCCCACCTCGGGAGGAACGCGATGCGCAACAGGAACCGGCGGCTCACCCTCGCCGCCTTCATCACCGCCCTGCTCCTCACCCTGCCCACCGCTGCCGCCACCGCCGCCGATGCCGCCGCCGGTACGGGCACCACGACCGCCCTGTCCTCGGCAGCCGCCGCACCCGCCGAGAGCGCCGCCCTGGCGTCGAAGCGGCTGAACATCACCATGCAGGCGCAAGCGAAGACCAACTGGTGCTGGGCCGCCGGAGGCAACACCATCGCCACCTGGTTCGGCCGCACCTACAGCCAGAACCAGTTCTGCAACGCGGCCTTCAACCGCCAGCAGGGCTACGACTGCCCCAACAACCAGGCCACCCTCGGCAATGTGCAGACCGGCCTGCGCTGGGCCGGCATCAACTCCGGCTCCTACGTGAACGGCTGGCTCCAGTACTCCACCGTCCAGACCGAGATCAACGCCAACCGCCCGATCGAGACCCGCATCCAGTGGTCCAACGGCGGTGGCCACATGCACGTGGTCTACGGCTACGACACCGCGAACAGCTGGGTGTACTGGGGAGACCCGTGGCCCTCCAGCGACCGCTACAACTGGGCCTCCCACGCCTGGTACGTGAACAACAGCACCTTCTCCTGGACCCACTCGCTCTACCGGATCGGGGCGTGACCCCATGGCTCCCCGCCTCATGAATGGCCGCCTCATGCATGGCCGTCTCGCCGCCGCGGCCGTCGCGGCGACCGCCGTACTGGCCCTGGCCCCCACCCAGGCGTCCGCGGCGCCCGTTCCGCAGCCCCAGGCCGCCACCGCCGAGAACCTCGCCGCCGCGGGACGTACGGCGGCGGCCCCCGACACCCTCGCCACCCTGTCCCGCTTCTTCGCCCGCGAGGGCAAGGTCTCGCTCGCCGCGGCGCAGCCCCGCATCGAGGGCGAGACGGTTCCCGTGCACTACCTCTCGCCGGAGTTCGTCGCGGGGAAGGCGGGCGCGAGCGTGGCCCGGCTGGAGTTCCTCGCCAGCAAGGCCGTCTCCTCGGACGGGCAGCAGGCCGCCCTGTGGACCGCGCGGACCGAAGAGGGCTGGCAGGTGGTGAACATCGCCACCGGCGACGACGAGTTCCGCTACGCACAGCTCGGCGCGGCGAAGCTCCCCGGCGGGACCGTGTTCCGCGAACCGCAGATCGACGCCTGGTACGTGGCCGGCGGCCAGCGGGTGCTGCCCCTGGACGAGGACGCGGCCACGGCCGTGGGCGCCCAGGGCACGAGCCTGGCCGCCTACCGGACGCGGGTCGTGCAGGCCTACGGGGACAAGCTGCCGGGATCCGCGTACGGCAGGTCCGGCAAGGCCGGTGGCTTCGCCCCCACGCAAACCACACCGGTGCAGGCGTCCGCGACGGCCTCCCCCTTCGCCGGACTCCCGATGGCCGCCAGCGCCCTGGCTCTGGCGCTGGGCGCGGCCGGCGCGGTGGCCGCCCGGCGCGCCCGCCGGCAGCGGGTGGTGCGGGCGTAGCCACCCGAGGGGCCCCGCCGCCCGGCCGCCGGCCGGGCGGCCGGGCCCTGCGGGGCCGGGGCCCGCTTGTCGGCGGGCGACAGTAGGGTGGTTGGCATGGCCGACCCTTCCAGCTATCGCCCCGCGCCGGGGCAGATCCCCGACTCCCCCGGGGTCTACAAGTTCCGCGACGAGCACCGCCGCGTGATCTACGTCGGGAAGGCCAAGAGCCTGCGCCAGCGGCTGGCCAGCTACTTCCAGGACCTCGCCGGGCTGCACCCCCGTACCGCCACCATGGTGACCACGGCCGCCTCCGTCGAGTGGACCGTGGTCTCCACCGAGGTCGAGGCGCTCCAGCTCGAGTACTCCTGGATCAAGGAGTTCGACCCCCGGTTCAACGTCAAGTACCGGGACGACAAGAGCTACCCCTCCCTCGCCGTCACCCTGAACGAGGACTATCCGCGGGTGCAGGTCATGCGCGGACCCAAGAAGAAGGGCGTGCGCTACTTCGGCCCGTACGGGCACGCCTGGGCCATCCGCGAGACCGTCGACCTGATGCTCCGCGTCTTCCCCGTCCGCACCTGCTCCGCCGGGGTGTTCAAGCGCTCCGCGCAGATCGGCCGCCCCTGCCTGCTCGGCTACATCGGCAAGTGCTCCGCGCCCTGCGTCGGCCGGGTCACCCCCGAGGAGCACCGCGAACTCGCCGAGGACTTCTGCGACTTCATGGCCGGCCGCACCGGCACCTACCTCACCCGCCTCGAACAGCAGATGCACGAGGCCGCGGAGGAGATGGAGTACGAGAAGGCCGCCCGGCTGCGCGACGACATAGGGGCCCTGCGCCGGGCGATGGAGAAGAACGCGGTCGTGCTCGCCGACGCCACCGACGCCGACCTGTTCGCGGTCGCCGAGGACGAGCTCGAAGCGGCCGTGCAGATCTTCCACGTCCGCGGCGGCCGGGTCCGGGGCCAGCGCGGCTGGGTCACCGACAAGGTCGAGGCCGTCGACACCGCCGGGCTCGTCGAGCACGCCCTCCAGCAGCTCTACGGGGAGGAGGAGGGCGAGGCCGTCCCCAAGGAGGTGCTGGTCCCGGCCCTCCCCGAGGACACCCCGGCCCTGAGCCAGTGGCTCGCCGAGCGGCGCGGTTCGCAGGTGAGCCTGCGCATCCCGCAGCGCGGGGACAAGAAGGCGCTGATGGAGACCGTCCACCGCAACGCCCAGCAGTCCCTCGCCCTGCACAAGACCAAGCGCGCCGCCGACCTCACCACCCGCTCGCGGGCCCTGGAGGAGATCGCCGAGGCGCTGGAGCTGGACGGCGCGCCGCTGCGCATCGAGTGCTTCGACATCTCCCACCTGCAGGGCGACGACGTCGTGGCCTCAATGGTCGTCTTCGAGGACGGGCTGGCGCGCAAGGGCGAGTACCGGCGCTTCCAGATCAAGTCCTTCGAGGGGCAGGACGACGTCCGCTCCATGCACGAGGTGGTCTCCCGGCGCTTCCGCCGCTACCTCCAGGAGAAGCTGAAGACGGGGGAGTGGTCCCCCGAGGACGCCGTGGGCGGGGAAGTCGGACAGGACACGGCCGAGGACGACGGGCGGCCCAAGCGCTTCGCGTACCCGCCGCAGCTCGTCGTGGTCGACGGCGGGCAGCCCCAGGTGGCCGCCGCCAAGCGGGCCCTGGAGGAGCTGGGGATCGACGACGTCGCCGTGTGCGGCCTCGCCAAGCGCCTGGAGGAGGTCTGGCTGCCCGGGGAGGACGACCCGGTGGTGCTGCCCCGCAGCAGCGAGGGCCTGTACCTGCTCCAGCGGGTCCGGGACGAAGCCCACCGGTTCGCCATCCAGTACCAGCGCAACAAGCGCGGCAAACGCCTGAAGGCCGGTCCCCTCGACGAGGTCCCCGGGCTCGGCGAGAGCCGCCGGCTGGCCCTGATCAAGCACTTCGGTTCGGTGAAAAAGCTGAGACAGGCGACAATCGACCAGATCTGCGAGGTCCCGGGCATAGGCCGCAAGACGGCCGAGACCGTGGCCGTGGCCCTCGCCCAGGCGGTTCCCGCCGGTCCCGCCGTCAATACGGCGACCGGGGAGATCATTGAGGATGAGACCCCCGCGTCCGCGGGAGCAGCATCCGATCGGGGGACCGAGCAATGACCGAGCGCGAAACCCGGCACGACCGAGGATCCGAGCAGGATTCCGGAAGTGGCATCGCATCCGAGTACGACCGAGACGGAGCACAGGTGAGTACGGGCACGACAGTGGAGCCCGGAGATACCGCCGAGGCGGCCATCCCCGAGCTGGTGATCATCTCCGGTATGTCCGGGGCCGGCCGCAGTACGGCGGCCAAGTGCCTGGAGGACCTCGGCTGGTTCGTCGTCGACAACCTCCCGCCCGCGCTGATCACCACCATGGTGGAACTCGGCGCCCGCTCGCAGGGCAACGTGGCGCGCATCGCCGTCGTCGTCGACGTCCGCGGCCGCCAGTTCTTCGACGCGCTGCGCGAATCCCTCGCCGACCTGGAGACCCGCGGGGTCACCCGGCGGATCGTCTTCCTGGAGTCCTCGGACGAGGCCCTCGTCCGCCGCTTCGAGGGGGTCCGCCGCCCGCACCCGCTCCAGGGCGACGGCCGCATCGTCGACGGCATCGCCGCCGAGCGCGACCTGCTGCGCGAGCTGCGCGGCGACGCCGACCTGGTCATCGACACCTCCAGCCTGAACGTGCACGAGCTGCGCGCCAAGATGGACGCCCGGTTCGCCGGCGACGATGAGCCCGAGCTGCGGGCCACCGTCATGTCCTTCGGTTTCAAGTACGGGCTCCCCGTCGACGCCGACCTCGTCGTCGACTGCCGCTTCATCCCCAACCCGCACTGGGTCCCGGAGCTGCGCCCCTTCACCGGTCTGAACGAGGAGGTGTCGGGCTACGTCTTCAGCCAGCCCGGCGCCAAGGAGTTCCTCGACCGCTACACCGAACTGCTCCAGCTCATCGCCACCGGCTACCGCCGCGAGGGAAAGCGGTACGTGACCATCGCGGTCGGCTGTACCGGCGGCAAGCACCGCAGCGTCGCCATGTCGGAGAAGCTCGCCGCCCGCCTTGCCTCCGAAGGAGTCGAGACCGTCGTCGTCCACAGGGACATGGGGCGCGAGTGACCGGACGTACCATGCGGCTCCGCCGCCTGCGCCGGCTCACCACCGGCAAGGGTGAGGGCGGCACGGGCCGTACGGGCCTGCGCCGGGGCGAGGCCTCCGAGGTGGCTGCGCCCAAGGTCGTGGCGCTGGGCGGCGGCATGGGCCTCTCGGCCTCGCTGACCGCCCTGCGCCGGATCACGGGCGAGCTGACCGCCGTCGTCACCGTCGCCGACGACGGTGGCTCCAGCGGCAGACTGCGCGAGGAGCTGGGCGTCCTGCCGCCCGGCGACCTGCGCAAGGCGCTGGCCGCGCTGTGCGGTGACGACGACTGGGGCCAGACCTGGTCGCGGGTCATCCAGCACCGCTTCCAGTCCCAGGGCGACCTGCACGAGCACGCGGTCGGCAACCTGCTGATCGTCGCCCTGTGGGAACAGCTCGGCGACCCCGTCCAGGCGCTGGACCTGGTCGGCAAGCTGCTCGGCGCCCAGGGCCGGGTCCTGCCGATGTCGGCGGTCCCGCTGGAGCTCCAGGCCCTGGTCAAGGGCCATGATCCGGCCCGGCCCGAGGACGTGGACACCGTACGGGGGCAGGCCACCGTGGCGCTGACCCCCGGCGAGGTGCTCTCCGTCCAGGTGGTGCCGAGCGACCCGCCGGCGGTGCCGGAAGCGGTCGCGGCGGTGCTCGACGCGGACTGGGTCGTGCTCGGTCCGGGATCCTGGTTCTCGTCGGTGATTCCGCACCTGCTGGTGCCCGAGTTGCTCGACGCGCTGGTCGAGACCAAGGCCCGAAGGGTGCTCTCGCTGAACCTCGCACCACAACCCGGCGAAACAGAGGGCTTCTCTCCGCAGCGTCATTTGGAGGTTTTGGCCCGACACGCCCCTAAACTCGCCCTGGACGTGGTGCTGGCCGATCAGGCCGCCGTGCCCGATCGCGAGTCCCTCGCCGATGCCGCAAAACGGTTCGGCGCCGCGGTCGAGCTGGCGCCGGTTGCCAGGCAGGACGGCTCTCCGAAGCACGATCCGGAGCTGCTCGCCGCCGCGTACGACCGTATTTTTCGGATGCATGGAAGGATCGGCCCATGGCGATGACGCCCGCGGTGAAGGATGAGATCGCCCGCCTGCCTGTCACCCGCACCTGCTGCAGGAAGGCGGAGGTCTCGGCGATCCTTCGGTTCGCGGGCGGGTTGCACCTGGTGAGCGGCCGGATCGTCATCGAGGCGGAACTGGACGCGGGGATCGCGGCCCGCCGCCTGCGCAAGGACATCCTGGAGATCTTCGGACACTCCTCGGATCTGGTGATCATGGCTCCCGGCGGTCTGCGCCGGGGCAACCGCTACGTGGTCCGCGTGGTCGCCGGCGGTGACCAGCTCGCCCGCCAGACCGGCCTCGTGGACGGCCGCGGCCGTCCGATCCGGGGTCTCCCCCCACAGGTGGTCTCCGGGGCCACCTGCGACGCCGAGGCGGCCTGGCGCGGGGCGTTCCTGGCCCACGGCTCGCTGACCGAGCCCGGGCGCTCCTCCTCCCTGGAGGTCACCTGCCCCGGTCCGGAGGCCGCCCTGGCCCTGGTCGGCGCGGCCCGCCGGCTCTCCATCGCCGCGAAGGCCCGTGAGGTCCGCGGCGTGGACCGGGTCGTGGTACGGGACGGGGACGCCATCGGCGCCCTGCTGACCCGGCTCGGCGCCCACGACTCGGTGCTGGCCTGGGAGGAGCGGCGGATGCGGCGCGAGGTGCGCGCCACCGCGAACCGCCTCGCCAACTTCGACGACGCCAACCTGCGCCGCTCGGCGCGGGCCGCGGTCGCCGCCGGAGCCCGGGTCCAGCGCGCCCTGGAGATCCTCGCCGAGGAGGTCCCCGAGCACCTCGCCGCGGCCGGCCGGCTGCGCATGGAGCACAAGCAGGCCTCCCTGGAGGAGCTGGGCGCGCTCGCCGACCCGCCGCTGACCAAGGACGCGGTCGCGGGCCGGATCCGCCGTCTGCTGGCGATGGCCGACAAGCGGGCCCAGGACCTCGGGATCCCGGGCACCGAGTCGAACCTCGACCTCAGCGACAGCGAGGAACTGGCCGACAACATGGCCGGCTGAGGCCGCGCGGACCGGACGCGGGGCCGGTCGGCGCAGAACGCTGTTCCGAACGGGGCCCGCACGATCACTCGTGCGGGCCCCATTTCGGTAGGCCCCATTGACATGAGCATGGGCTGGTCGTGAGCCTGTCGTCCGAAGCTTTCGTGGCAGACGACGCCCAGGGGGGCACATGAGGCACCGCGCGAGATCGATCCTCGCCGCAAGCGCATTCGTCTTCGGCACCACACTCGCCGCACTACCCGCAGCGGCCCAGGCCCAGCCCGGTCAGGCGGACCGGGCCGCCGCCGCCCAGGGTAGGGTGTACGACGCCCACAAAACCAACAAGCAGGTCCCCCCGGTGCAGCGGGCCGCGCCCGCCGCGCCCGACCACTCCGAACGCGCCCCCGAGACCCGGGCC